>JASHVF010000071.1 GCA_030039615.1 Gammaproteobacteria bacterium
CGCCGCGCCGGCCGCGGCCAGCACGCCGAGCGCGAGCACGCAGCCGGCGGCCATCACGGCGACCAGCGCGACAGTGCCGAGCGCGGCGATCCGGTCGAGGCGCGAGGGCTGCCTCGCCGCCTCGTCGAGCCACAGGCCCGCAAGCAGTCCGCAGCCGAGGAGCGCGGGAGCTGCGTAGATATCGCGTGCCGTCGCCGCAACGGACAGCAGGGCGAGGAACGGCACGCTGGCGCTCAACGCAAAGCGCCACGCCGTCGCGCGCGCATCGCTGCCGCGCATGCGTGTCCATGCACGCACCAGCGCGGCCGCGACGATGAGCGTCCACGGCAAGAGGTACAGCGGCAGCCCGAAGAGATATTTCCCGGAAGTGTTCTGATGCCCGCTGGTGTAGTCGAGCCCCGCGGGCGCGGACAGCTGCGTGAAGCGGCCGACCACGTTGTGCCAGAAGAGCGCGCTCAGTGCCTCACTCCCGTGGACGCTGCGCGCGACCGCCGCAACCCATGGCCCGATGATGAGTGCCTGCAGCGCGAGCCCCGCATACAGCTCCCAGCGGCGCAACTCCCTGAAGCGCCGCTCCCAGAGAATCAGCACCAGCAGCGCCAGCCCGGGCACGACCCATCCCGGCGCGCTCTTCGCCATGAAGCCGATGGCGGCGCCGAGGTGCATCAGCGCGTAAGCCGCCGCCTTGCGGGCTCCCGGCGGCGCCTGCAGCCCGAGCCATGCACCGAGGAGCGCGAGCGCACAGCCGGCGATGAGACAGGCATCGGGAGCCAGCCATACGCCCACACGGTAGGCGGTGAGCGCGCTCGCGGCCACGAGGGCGGCGCTCACGGCGGCGGGCGCCGTGAGACCCATGGCGAGCGCCAGTACGGTAAGAGCGAGCGCCGCGGCCACGGCGTAGATGAGATCCGGGGCGCGCGCCGCCGCGGGCGAGTCCCCGAGCGCCCTGATGGCCGCGGCGGCAATCCAGTACGAGAGCGGCGGCTTCTCGAGAAACGGCGTGCCGGCGAGCTGCGGCAGCGTGCGGTCGGCCTGCCAGCTCATGCGCCAGGCCATGTCCGCCTCGCGCGGCTCATCCGGTGTCCACAGCCCCCGGTCGAAGATGCCGACGAGCCACAGCGGTGCGAGCAGCAGCACGGTGAGCGCCGGCGCGAGACGCGTCGAAGCGGCTTGGGGCGGCGATGGATTCAACAGTTTCCCTGGAGGCGACGCCAGGGGGCGATTATGCGAAAGATCCCCCTACAGAGAGTAGCGCACCAGCACCCGCACCACGCGCGCGTGCTCGGCGGACCAGTGCGTGAAAGCCTGGCACACCTGGCGACTGCCGGCTTCGGGAGCGGTTTCGGAGTACCGGTCGGCGAAGCGCGCCTCGCCCGATTCCTGCCCGGGAAGGAAGCGGCTCGCGCTCCAGGGCGTGTCTGTGTCCGCGAGCCGGCTGAAGAGCGCGACCTCGGTGATGGTCGCGTTCGCCGGAATGCTCGCGCAGAGTGTCACCGGGATTGCCTCGGTCTCGCTGCAGGGGTGCGTCGCCGAGCCGTCATCGGCGGTTGCCGCGGCGCTGCTGGCGGCTGCGGACGCGAGCGCGGGCGCGGGCGCGACGCCCGAATTCCTGCACGCGGGCACGGTCGCGGCCACGGCTACTCCGTCGCTGCCGATCCGGCGCAGCACGCCGTTCTCGATCTCGGTGCGCTCCGCGGCCCGCGTCGCTTCGAGCTCTCCGGCCGTGTGGCTGACCTCGGCGATGCGCGCCTCGAGCTCCTTCTCGAGCGTACCTTGCGCGGCACGCTCGCCCGCGGTGAGCCACTGCGAGACGGCAAACCCCGATACGGCGGCCCCGCCGATGATCACGAAGAAGACGATGCGCTGCAGGCGGCTCTTGCGCTTGGCCCCCGACCCGGCCGGGCGGGCGTCGCGCATGGCAGCCGAGCGCAGCTGCAGGAACGACGCGGACAGCGTCGCGGTCCCGGCGATGATGGCGGCCAGTACTGAGTCGTTGGGCGTAAGCAAGCGGCGAATACCCCGACGGCACGCTAGCACGAGCCGCCCGGGCGCCATCCCGGGGAAAGCGTAAAACCGCGACGCTGATCACACGCGCACGGTCGCGGCCTCGCCACGCGCCGCCGCGGGCCCGTGGGCCGCGAGCCAGCGCTCGAGCGGCGCGGCGCTGGTGCCGAGCAGATGCAGCCCGAGCTTGCTGCGCCGCCAGAGGATGTCCTCCGCCGTGCGCGCGAATTCTTCGCGGCACAGATACTCGACCTCGCGCTCGTAGAGACCCGGGAGCAGCTCCTCGCCGAGGTCGCCGAGCGCCGCCGCCGAGCCCAGCACGCGCGCGAGGCGTGACCCGTAGGCGTGCGCGTAGCGCAGCTGCAGGCGCGGCGGCAGCCAGGGGTAGCGGCGCTCGACCGTGCGCGCGAACACGGCGAAGCTGCCCTCCGGCAGGTCTCCCCCGGGGAGCCTCGCATCGACCGTCCAGGGAGCGGCGTCGTTGCCGAGCAGCGGCGCCAGCCGGTTCACGGCGTCCTCGGCGAGGCGCCGATAGGTGGTGATCTTGCCGCCGAACACCGACAGCAGCGGCGCGGGCTCGCGCTCGAGCTCGAGCGCGTAGTCGCGCGTCACGCTCATCGGGTCCCGCGATTCGTCCTGAAGCAGCGGGCGCACGCCCGCATAGCTCCAGCGCACGTCGGCGGGGCTGATCTGGCGGATGAAATAGCGGTTCGCGAGCGCACACAGGTAGCCGAGCTCGGCGGCGTCGATGCGCACCGCCGCCGGATCGCCGGCGTAGTCCACGTCGGTGGTGCCGATGAGCGTGAAGTCATGCTCGTAGGGGATCGCGAATACGATGCGCCGGTCCTCGTTCTGGAAGATGTAGGCGAAGCGGTGATCGAACAGCCGCGGCACGACGATGTGGCTGCCCTTGACGAGCCGCACGCGGTGCGCGGTGCGCACCGGCGTGGCACGGGCGACGAACTGATCGACCCACGGTCCGCTGGCATTGACCGCGGCGCGTGCCGTGACGGTG
This sequence comes from Gammaproteobacteria bacterium, assembly GCA_030039615.1. Classification (GTDB taxonomy): domain Bacteria; phylum Pseudomonadota; class Gammaproteobacteria; order Steroidobacterales; family Steroidobacteraceae; genus 13-2-20CM-66-19. The sequence goes on from JASHVF010000071.1 coordinate 3,020, forward strand.
CTGCGGCCGTCGGCGCCGGCGAGGGTGGCGCTCCACAGCCGCCCGCGCGCCGTGAGCGCCTCGCAGCGCGTGCGCGTCAGAATACGCGCGCCGCGCTCGCGCGCATCGAGCGCATTCAGCGCGACCAGCCGCGCATCGTCGGTCCAGCCGTCCGAATACACGAAACCGCGCCGGTAGCCGCTCTGCAGCGCGCCGCCCGCGATGTGGGTGCGCAGGTTCACCGTGCCCGAAGCGGCCAGGTGCTCGCGGTGCGCGAGGTGGTCGTAGAGAAGGAGGCCGGCGCGGATCATCCACGCCGGCCGCAGGTGCGGCGCGTGCGGCATGATGAAGTGCAGCGGCCGCATGATGTGCGGCGCCGAGCGCAGCAGCACTTCGCGCTCGATCAGCGCCTTGCGCACCAGAGAGAAATGGAACTCCTCGAGATAGCGCAGCCCGCCGTGGATCAGCTTGGTGCTGGCCGAGGAGGTGTGCGCCGCCAGATCGTCCTGCTCCACCAGCAGCACCTTGAGGCCACGGCCGGCGGCGTCGCGTGCGATGCCGGTGCCGTTGACGCCGCCGCCGACCACCAGCAGATCGCAGCTGTCGGATGAGGGGGCAGTCATGCGCGCCGCGGGAGCTGGCGGCCGTAGTAGTCGGGGTAGTCCTGGCTCAGCCCCTTGAAGCGCCGATGAATCCACAGATACTGCTCGGGTACGCGGCGCACCTGCGCCTCGATCACGTGATTGAAGCGCTCGGTGTCCGCCACCGCATCGTCGCTCGGGAAGTTCTCGAGCGGCGCATGGATGACGGCACGGTAGCCCTGCGTTCCGGGCAGGCGCTCGAGGAAGTAGGGCAGCACGGGCGCCCCGGTGGTGCGTGCCAGGCGCGAGGTGAGCGTGTTGGTGGCCGCCGGGATGCCGAACAGCGGCACCATCTCCGCGCCCTTCTTGCGGTAACTCTGGTCGGGCGCGTACCAGACGCACTCCCCGTTGCGCAGCGCGCCGATGAAGGCGCGTATGTCATCGCGCGGGATGGGATAGCCGCCGTAGCCGGTGCGAAAGCGGTTGAGCGCGTACGCCAGCACCTCGTTGCTGGTCGGCCGGTAGAGGAAGCCGACGCGCGTGGCCTCGGAGAGCACGCGCCCCGCCAGCTCCATGGTGGTGAAATGCGCCGTGAGCAGGATCACGCCGCGGCCACGGGCGATCGCCGCCTCGAGATGCTCGCGTCCCTCGAAGCGCACCAGGCGCGCCATGCGCTGCGGCGAGCTCCACCAAGCGAGCGGAATCTCGAGCAGCGCGACACCCAGGCTCGCGAAGTGGCGCTTGAGCAGCCGCGCGCGCGCGCACGGGTCGAGCTCGGGAAAACACAGCTCGAGATTGCGCCGCGCCACGCGCGCGAAGCGCGGTGCCGCGAGGCGCACCAGACCGCCGAGCGCCGTGCCGATCGCGATCATCCACGCGAACGGCAGCAGCGCCAGCAGGCGCAGCAGTCCGATCCCGGCCCACGTCGGCCAATAGCGCGGCGCGAGCAGCCGCCACCGCATGCGTTAAGCCCCCGCAAGGTGTGTGCGCAGTGTGCGCCGGCGCAGAATACTCCATTCCTCCGGGCGAACGACTGTGCTCCAATGCCCGCGATGCGCAGCGCCGATCCCCGCTATCTCGAGGTGCGCCTCGCCCATGCCAACCTGCGGCGCGGCGGCCGGGCGGTGCTGCGCGATGTCAGCTGGCGCATCCGCGCCGGCGAGCACTGGCTGCTCGCGGGCGCCAACGGCGCGGGCAAGACGCAGCTGCTGAAGCTGGTCGCGGGCGCCGTGTGGCCCGAGCCGGCGGCGGGCGTGGTGCGCCGTTACCTGCGCGGCCGCGAGCAATGGACCACGCCGCAGGCGGTGCTGGAGGAGATCGCCTACCTCGGGGCCGAGCGCCAGGACAAGTACCAGCGCTACGGCTGGAACATGACCGCCGAGCGCATCGTCGGCACCGGCGTGCATCGCACCGACATCCCGCTCGATGAGCTGAGCGCTGCGGACCGGCGGCGCGTGCGCCGGGCGCTGGCGGCGCTCGGTGTGGCGCATCTGGCGGATCGCGCATTTCTGTCGCTCTCCTACGGCGAGCGTCGGGTGATCCTGCTGGCGCGGGCCCTGGCCTCGCGTCCGCGCCTGTTGCTGCTCGATGAGGTCCTGAACGGACTCGATGCGCCGAACCGCGTGCGCGTGCTCGACTGGCTGGCGCGCCGTGGCCGCCGTCTGCCCTGGGTGCTCGCCACGCACCGCCTCGAGGACGTGCCGCGCGGCGCCAACCACGCGCTGGTGCTCGAGCGCGGGCGGATCGTGCATCAGGGGACGCTGCGCCGGGCGCCGCTCGCCGCGTGGCTCGAGGCGCCGGCGGCGCTGCG
>JASHVF010000072.1 GCA_030039615.1 Gammaproteobacteria bacterium
GGCGCACGCGGTGCAGAAGGTGGCGGACGCGCTGCCCGGCTTCGGCATCGTCGCCGCGGTGCTCGGCATCGTGAACACCATGGCCTCGCTCGAAGGCGCCGACACCGCCACCATCGGCCACCGCGTGGGCGCGGCCCTGGTCGGCACCTTCCTCGGCATCCTGGTCTCCTACGGCTTCGTCGGCCCGATCGCCGCCGGCATGGAGCACATCGCGGCCGAGGAAGCCAAGGCGTTCGAGGTGGTGAAGATGGCGCTGGTCGCGAGCGTGCGCGGCTACGCGCCGCCGGTCGCGGTGGAGTTCGCGCGCAAGCTCCTCTACAGCGAGGTGCGCCCGAGCTTTGCCGACCTCGAGGCGGCGCTGCGCGGCAACAAGGCCAGGCCGGCCGGCGCACCCGCCGCCGCCAAGCCGGCCGCCGCGGCGGCCAAGTGAGCGCAGCATGAGCGCCCGCCCGGACAAGCGCGCCATCGTCATCGTCAAGCGCTACAAGCGCGCCGCGGCCGGCCATCACGGCGGCGCCTGGAAGGTCGCCTACGCCGACTTCGTGACGGCGATGATGGCGTTCTTCCTGGTGATGTGGCTCGTGACCGCCGTGTCGCGCGAGCAGCGCGCCGCGATCTTCGAGTATTTCAAAAACCCGAGCATGGAGCAGGGCAAGAGCATCAAGGCGGCGCCCGGCATGGCCGGGCCCGGCGGCGCCAGCACCAGCCCCATCAACATGCACGGCGGGCTGGAGGCGCCGCGCATGATGCAGAGCCCGAGCCCCGGCATGGGCGCGCCGGTGGCGCCGATCATTCCGCCGAAGACCCAGCCCAAGGACATCAGCCTCGAGCCGCAGGCCGCCGAGAAGACCGAGGACGACCTCGAGGCGGCGCGCAAGGCGGTGCAGGCGGCCGAGCGCAAGCAGCTCGAGTCGCTGATGGACGAGCTGAAGAAAGCCATCGACGAGAGCCAGGCGCTCGAGCCCTTCAAGGACCAGCTGCTGCTCGACATCACGCCGGAGGGCCTGCGCATCCAGATCGTCGACAAGCAGAACCGGCCGATGTTCGACAGCGGCAGCACGCGCTTGAAGCCCTATACCGTCGCGATCCTCACCGAGCTCGCCAAGTACCTCAACAGCGTGCCGAATCACCTGAGCCTCACCGGCCACACCGATGCCACGCCCTACGCCGACGGCAGCGGCCGCACCAACTGGGACCTGTCGGCCGACCGGGCCAATGCGGCGCGCCGCGCGCTCGAGGCCGCGGGACTCGCGAGCGACAAGACCGCGCGCGTCGTCGGACTCTCGTCCGCCGTGCTGTTCGACAAACAGGACCCCCGCAACCCCGTCAACCGCCGCATCAGCATCATCGTCATGACACGGCAGGCCGAGCAGGACGCCGTCAAGACCGAGGCGGCGCCCGAGATGCCACTGCCGGCCGAACCGGCACAGTAGAGAGCACCCATGCGTTACCGTGAAGACAAGGACCAGAGCGCCGAGCTGCTGCGGCTCGCGCTGCCCCTGATGGCGCGGCAGTCGGCCGCGCTGCATCCGATCAGCTACACGCTGTGGTACGAGCACGTCGCCGGCATCAACCCGCCGCTGTCGAACGTGCTCGAGGCGAGCCTCGCCGGCAAGCTGCCGCTCGGCGAGGACGACGTCTACGACCTGCACGCGCGCTACGTCGTGGCGCGCGACATGGAGGTGCTGGAGCGGCTGCAGCGCAAGCTCCGCGACCTGCTCGAGGAGGCCGCGCAGACGGCCGCCGCGGCTCTCGAGGACAGCGGCCAGTTCGAGGCGACGCTGCGCGACACGCGCTCACGGCTCACCGATGCGACCAGCCTCGAAGGCGTGCACGCCATCATCGCCGAGCTGGCGCGCGAGACCACCCGCATGCAATCGGCCACCGAAGCCGTGCATCAGCGGCTCGAGTCGCGGGCGCGCGAGGTCGAGCACCTCACCCGGGCGCTCGAGCAGGCGCGCTCCGAGGCACTGCTCGATCCGCTCACCGGGCTCAAGAACCGCCGCGGCTTCGAGCTCGCGGTGAGCGAGCTCGGCAACGGCGGCAGTCCCTTCAAGGGGGCGGCGCTGGTGCTGGCGGATATCGATCACTTCAAGCAGATCAACGACAGGCACGGCCACCTGCTCGGCGACAAGATCCTGAAGGCGATCGGGCAGACGCTGCAGTCGAACATCAAGGGCCGCGACATCGCCGCCCGCCCCGGGGGCGATGAGTTCGCCATCCTGCTGCAGCAGACGCCGTTGAGCGGCGCGCGCACGCTCGCCGAGCAGATCCGCGCCGCGGTCGCCGCCGGACGCATCCGCCGCGCCGACAGCAACGAGCAGCCGGGCTCGGTGACGCTGTCGATCGGGGTCGCGGTCGGCGGCGAAGAGGACACGCTCGAGAGCCTGCTGGCGCGCGCCGACGCGGCGCTCTACGCCGCCAAACGCGCCGGCCGCAACCGCGTCTCGGTGGATACCAACGACGCGCCGGCCGCGGTGCTCGCTATACGTTGAACCTGAAGTGCATGACGTCGCCCTCCTGCACCAGGTAGTCCTTGCCCTCGAGACGGAGCTTCCCGGCATCGCGGGCGCCGGCCTCGCCCCTGCCGGCGATATAGTCGGCAAAGGCGATCACCTCGGCGCGGATGAAGCCGCGCTCGAAGTCGGTGTGGATCACGCCCGCCGCCTGCGGCGCCGTGGCGCCGACGCGTACCGTCCAGGCGCGCACCTCCTTCGGCCCGGCGGTAAAGAAGGTCTGTAAGCCGAGCAGCCGATAGGCGGCGCGGATGACGCGATCGAGCCCCGGCTCCTTGAGGCCGAGCTCGGCGAGAAACTCCGCGCGCTCGGCCTCCTCGAGCTGGGCGATCTCCGCCTCGATGGCCGCGCACACCGCCACGACCACCGCGCCCTCGGCGGCGGCGCGTGCCGTGAGCGCATCGAGCAGCGGGTTGTCGCGAAAGCCTCCCTCGGCCACGTTGGCGACGTACATGACGGGCTTGGCGGTGAGGAGCGAGAGCTCCCTGAGGTCGCGCCGCTCCTCCTCCGACAGCGCCAGCGCGCGCACCGGCCGCCCGCCATCGAGCTGCGCCCTGACGCGCTCGAGCAGATCGCGCCGGCGGATGGCGTCCTTGTCGCCGCTCTTGGCGCCCTTGGTGGCGCGCTCGAAGCCCTTCTCGAGTGTCGCGAGGTCGGCGAGCGCGAGCTCCGTGTCGATGATCTCGACGTCCGAGACCGGATCGACCCGGCCGGCCACGTGGATGATGTCGCCGCTCTCGAAGCAGCGCACCACGTGCGCGATCGCATCCACTTCGCGGATGTGGGACAGGAACTGGTTGCCGAGCCCCTCGCCCTGCGAAGCCCCGGCGACCAGTCCCGCGATGTCGACGAACTCGACCGTCGTCGGCACGATCTTCTCCGGCCGCGCGATTTGGGCGAGCTGCGCGAGGCGCGGGTC
>JASHVF010000073.1 GCA_030039615.1 Gammaproteobacteria bacterium
TAGCGGGCACGGATGTCGAGGGCGCGCTCGCTCCCACGCCGGGCGGCCGGCGGCGGCAGCCGCCCGCTTTCGATCAGCCGACGCATGTCCTTGAGTCCCGTGTCGGCGCTGATCGGCCGTGCCTCTTCGCGCACGAACTTCAGGCCGTTGTAGTCCGGGGGGTTGTGGCTCGCCGTCACCATGACGCCGCCGTCGAGGTTCTCGGCAAAGGTGGCGAAGTACGAGCCCTCCGAGCCGGTGAGGCCGATGTCGAGCACGTCGACGCCGCTGTCGGTCAGTCCGCGCTTGACCGCCCGCGCAAGCTCGGGCGAGGACAGGCGGATGTCGTAGCCCACGGCGACGCGCCGCGGCTTCACGAACGCGGCGTAGGCACGCCCGATGTCGTAGGCGAGCGCCTCGTTGATCTCGTCCGGGATGCGCCCGCGGACATCGTAAGCCTTGAAGGAGTCGAGGTTGGTCATGACGGCGCAGCCTCAGGTCTTGGTGCCTTCGCGGCCGTAGCGATCCTCGAAGCGCACGATGTCGTCCTCGCCGAGATACGAGCCCGATTGCACCTCGATGATCTCGAGCATGATGGTGCCCGGGTTCTCGACGCGGTGCTTCATGCCGATCGGGATGTAGGTCGACTGGTTCTCCTCGAGCAGGAACACGTCCTCGCCGCGCGTGATGCGCGCGGTCCCCGCGACCACCACCCAGTGCTCGGCGCGATGATGATGCAGCTGCAGTGACAGCTGCGCGCCGGGTTTGACCTTCAGGCGCTTCACCTGGAAGCGCACGCCCGCCTCGAGGCTGTCATAGCTTCCCCAGGGACGGAACACCTCCCGGTGGAGCGAGTGCTCGTAGCGACCGCGCTCCCTGAGCTGCGCCACCAGCTTCTTCACGTCCTGCACGCGGGCCTTGGGCGCCACCAGCACCGCGTCCTTGGTCTCGACCACGACGTGGTCCCTGAGGCCCACTGCGGACACCAGGCGGCTCTCGGAGTACAGGTAGTTGCCGCCTGAGTCCTCGCTGATGACGTCGCCGTGCGTCACGTTGCCGTGAGCATCGGCCTCGACCGCCGCTGCGAGTGCCGCCCACGAGCCGACGTCGCTCCAGCCCGCCGCGAGCGGCACCACCACCGCCTCCGAGGTCTTCTCCATCACCGCGTAGTCGATCGAGTCGGACGGACAAGCGGCGAAGCTCTCGCGGGAGATTCGCGTGAATTCGAGGTCGGCGCGCGCGCTGGCGAAGGCGGCCTCGCACGCCCCGGCGATCGCCGGCGCCAGCCGCGCGAGCTCGGCGAGATAGCGGCGCGCCCCGAACATGAACATGCCGCTGTTCCAGTAGTACTCGCCCGACGCCACGAACTCCGCCGCCCGCGCCGGCTCGGGCTTTTCGACGAAGCGCGCGATGCGGTACAGCGCGCCGTCCGCGGCGCCCCGCTGGATGTAGCCGTAGCCGGTCTCGGCTGCGGTCGGCACGATGCCGAAGGTGACCAGCCGACCCTGCTGCGCCGCCGGCAACGCCGCGCGCACCGCCCGCTGGAAGGCGGGAACGTCGCGGATCACGTGGTCCGCCGGCAGCACGAGCAGCACCGGGTCGGCAGTCTCGGCCGCCAATCCCGCCAGCGCCGCGTGCGCCGCCAGGGCGATCGCCGGCGCGGTGTTGCGTCCCACCGGCTCGAGCACGATGGCGCGCGGCTGCACTTTGAGCTGGCGCAGCTGCTCGGCGACCAGAAACCGGTGCGCCTCGTTGCAGACGATGACCGGCGACCCGCTACCCAGGCCCTCGAGGCGCAGCGCCGTCTGCTGCAGCATGGTCCGCTGGCCGGTGAGGGCGAGCAGCTGCTTCGGATACAGCTCGCGCGACAGCGGCCAGAGCCGCGTACCGGCGCCGCCCGAGAGAATCACCGGGGTGAGCATCGCTTGCCTTCCTCCCCGTGCTCAGCCGCCCGCGAGTGGCTTGCCACGGCCGACCGCATAGTAGGTGAGACCGAAACGGCTCACCATCGCGGGATCGTAGAGATTACGGCCGTCGAAGATGACCGGGCTCCCGAGAACCTCCCGCAACCGGTCGAAGTCGGGACTGCGAAACTCCTGCCACTCGGTGACGATCGCGAGCGCATCCGCCCCTTCTGCTGCCTGATAGGCGTTCCTGGCCAGCGAGAACTGCGGCTGGCCCGCATAGATGCGCTGCGCCTCGCCGGCGGCGACCGGGTCATAAGCCCTGACGTGGGCGCCCGCCTTGATGAGCAGCCCGATGAGCGTGACCGCGGGCGCCTCGCGCATGTCGTCGGTGTTCGGCTTGAAAGCGAGGCCCCAGAGCGCCACCGTGCGCCCCGCAAGCCTGCCGCCGAAGTGCCGCGACATCTTGTGGAACAGGATCTCCTTCTGCCGCGCGTTCACGGACTCGACGGCGTTCAGGATCGCCGGCTCATGGCCCGCCTCGTGCGCGGAGCGGATGAGAGCCTGAACGTCCTTGGGGAAGCACGACCCGCCGTAGCCGGTACCCGGATAGATGAAGGCGTAGCCGATGCGCGGATCCGAGCCGATGCCGATGCGCACTTTCTCGATGTCGGCGCCCACGCGCTCGGCGATGTTGGCGAGCTCGTTCATGAAGCTGATCTTGGTGGCGAGCATCGCGTTGGCCGCATACTTGGTGAGCTCCGAGGAACGGATGTCCATGACGATGAGCCGGTCGTGATTGCGGGTGAAGGGCTCGTAGAGTGCACGCATGAGCTCGGTGGTGCGCGGGTTGTCGGTGCCGACCACGATCCGGTCCGGCTTCATGAAGTCGGTGATCGCGGCGCCCTCCTTCAGGAACTCGGGGTTCGAGACGACGTCGAACTCGATCTTCGCGCCGCGTTCAGCGAGCGTCGCGCTGATCTGCTCGCGCACGCGGTCGGCCGTGCCAACCGGCACGGTCGACTTGGTGATGACGATGCTGTAGCGGCTCATGTGGGTCGCGATGGTGCGCGCCACGGCGAGCACGTAGCGCAGGTCCGCCGATCCGTCCTCCCCGGGCGGCGTGCCCACCGCGATGAGCTGGAACAGCCCGTGCTCGACGCCCCGCGCCGCATCCGTCGTGAACTCGATGCGCCCGGCTTCGGCGCTGCGCTTGATGAGCGCCTCCAGGCCCGGCTCGTGGATCGGGACCTCGCCGCGATTGAGGCGCTCGATCTTGGCGGCATCGACGTCCACGCAGACGACGTGGTTGCCGGCATCGGCCAGGCAGGCGCCCGTAACGAGGCCCACATAGCC
>JASHVF010000074.1 GCA_030039615.1 Gammaproteobacteria bacterium
CGGCGCACGGCCTCGAGCTCGCGCCAATCGGAGTCCTCGTCCTCGCCAAACACCTCGCGCAGCCGGCCCATCTTGCGGCCGACCTGCTCGAGCTGGCTCAGCATGGCGTCGGCCGCGTCCTGGTTCTCGGTGAGATAGGCGCGGCCTGCCTCGGTGATGCTGTAGAGCTTCTTGGACCCCTCGGCCGCGACGCTGGCATAGCCCATCTCCTCGAGCCAGGTGAGGGCCGGGTAGACCATGCCGGGGCTCGGGCTGTAGAAACCGTCGGAGCGGGCCTCCAGCGCCTTGATGAGCTCGTAGCCATGACTCGCCCGCTCGGCGAGCAGCGCGAGCAGGACCAGCTGCAGGTCGCCTGAGGCGAGGCGCCGGCCGGCGCGGAACGCCTGCCCGCCCATGCCCATCCCGCCCATGAACCCGGCGGCGAAGTGCCCGAAACGCCTGCCGTGCCGGTGTCCCAGAAAAAAGCTGCGGTCGTCCTCGAACTCGTGACGGCCGTGATGACGATGTTGATGATAGTGATGTCGGTGCATAGCACTCGTTCTCCTTGTATTGACGGATATATCTTACGATATATTCGTAGATAGTCAAGGCGACGTTCATCTCCGGCCGGAAGGCCCGGCATCGGCTTTAAGGGGAGCCCCGCCGCCTCCATCTCTTGCTCTCCCCCCTTTGGGCTCGCTGGGTCTCACTGACGGCCCCGCGTAGGATTGACGGTTCAATGCACGAGATCCGCGTGCGCGGTGCGCGCACTCACAACCTGAAGAACCTGAGCCTCGACCTGCCGCGCGAGCGGCTGATCGTGGTCACCGGCCTCTCCGGCTCGGGCAAGTCCTCCCTCACCTTCGACACGCTCTACGCCGAGGGACAGCGCCGCTACGTCGAGTCGCTGTCGGCCTATGCCCGGCAGTTCCTCGCGACCATGGACAAGCCCGACGTCGACAGCATCGAGGGCCTCTCGCCCGCGATCGCCATCGAGCAGAAGGCGAGCTCGCACAACCCGCGCTCGACCGTCGGCACGGTCACCGAGATCTACGACTACCTGCGGCTCCTCTACGCCCGCGCCGGCGTTCCGCGCTGCCCTGAGCACGGCACCGAGCTCGCCGCGCAGACCGTGAGCCAGATGGTCGACCAGGTGCTGAAGCATCCCGAAGGCACGGCGGTGGCGTTGCTCGCGCCCGTGGTCGCGCAGCGCAAGGGCGAGCACCTCGAGCTCCTCGAGGACTTGAGCGCGCAGGGCTTCGTGCGTGTGCGCATCGACGGGCGCATCCACGAGCTCGACGCCCTGCCCGCTCTCGATCCCAAAAAGAAACACGACATCGAGGCGGTGGTCGACCGCACGCGCGTGCGGCCCGACGCCGCGCAGCGCCTGGCGGAGTCGTTCGAGACCGCGCTCAGGCTCTCCGGGGGACTCGCGCAGCTCATCTTTCTAGATGAGCCGCAGCGCGAGCTGATCACCTTCTCGAGCCGCCACGCCTGCCCGGTGTGCGGCTACAGCGTGCCGCCGCTCGAGCCGAAGCTGTTCTCCTTCAACAACCCCTCCGGCGCCTGCCCGGGCTGCGACGGACTCGGCGCCGAGGAGTTCTTCGACCCGCAACGCGTCGTGCTGCATCCGCACCTGTCACTCGCGGGTGGCGCGGTGCGCGGCTGGGACCGGCGCAACGACCACTACTTCCAGCTGATCCAGTCGCTCGCCAAGCACTACGGCTTCGACATCGAGACGCCGTGGACCGAGCTCCCCGAGCACGTGCGCCACGTACTGCTCAACGGCAGCGGCACCGAGGCGATCGAGTTCAGCGACCGCGGGCACTCGGGCAGGCGCGCGCGGCGGCGCCATCCCTTCGAGGGAATCCTGCCGAACCTCACGCGGCGTTACCGCGAGACCTCCTCGCCGATGGTGCGCGAGGAGCTTTCCCGATACCTGAGCCTGCGCCCCTGCCCCGAGTGCAGGGGCACGCGGCTGAACCGCGCGGCGCGCTTCGTGTTCGTGTCCGATCGCAGCCTCCCGGAAGTCGCGCATCTCACCGTCGGCAGGGCGCTCGAGTTCCTGCGCGGCCTCGAGCTCGCGGGCTGGCGCGGCGAAGTCGCCGCCAAGATCGTCAAGGGGATGATCGAGCGGCTCGCCTTTCTGGTCGACGTCGGGCTCGAGTACCTGACGCTGGATCGCAGCGCCGAAACGCTCTCGGGCGGGGAGTCGCAGCGCATTCGCCTCGCGAGCCAGGTGGGCTCCGGGCTCACCGGCGTCATGTACATCCTCGACGAGCCCTCGATCGGACTGCACCAGCGCGACAACCGTCGCCTGCTCGGCACCCTCAAGCAACTGCGCGACCTTGGCAACACGGTGATCGTGGTGGAGCACGACGAAGAGGCGATCCGCGAGGCCGATCACGTCGTGGATCTGGGCCCCGGGGCCGGCGCCCATGGCGGCCACCTGGTGGCCGAAGGCACGCCCCGGGAGATCGAGGCGGCACCGGCCTCGATCACCGGCCAGTACCTCTCCGGGCGGCGCCGCATCGTGGTGCCGACGCTGCGCATCCGGCCGTCGCCCGAGCGGCAGATCCGTATCGTGGGCGCGCGCGGCAACAACCTGCGCAACGTCACTGCGGAGATTCCGCTCGGACTCCTCACCTGCGTGACCGGGGTCTCGGGATCCGGCAAGTCGACACTCATCGTCGACACGCTGTTCGGACACGCCGCGGCGCGCCTGAACGGCGCGCGCGCCGAGGCCGCGCCCTGCGAGCGCGTCGAGGGACTCGAGCACATCGATCGCGTCATCGACATCGACCAGAGTCCGATCGGGCGCACGCCGCGCTCCAATCCCGCGACCTACACCGGACTGTTCGCGCCGCTGCGCGAGCTGTTCGCCGCGGTGCCCGAAGCGCGTGCCCGCGGCTACGATGCCGGGCGCTTCAGCTTCAACGTCAAGGGCGGGCGCTGCGAGGCCTGCCAGGGAGACGGCGTCATCCGCGTCGAGATGCATTTCCTGCCCGACGTCTACGTGCCGTGCGATGTCTGCAAGGGACAGCGTTACAACCGCGAGACGCTCGAGATCCGCTACCGCGGCAAGAACATCCACGAGGTGCTCGAGCTCACGGTCGAGGAGGCGCTGCGTTTCTTCCAGAATGTGCCGGCCGCGGCCGGCAAGCTCCAGACACTCGCCGACGTGGGGCTCTCCTACGTGCGACTCGGGCAGAATGCCACGACGCTCTCCGGCGGCGAGGCGCAGCGCGTGAAGCTCTCGCGCGAGCTCGCCAAGCGCGCCACCGGGCGCACCCTCTACATCCTCGATGAACCCACGACCGGGCTGCATTTTCACGATGTCGAGCAGCTGCTGCATGTGCTGCACCGGCTGCGCGACGAGGGCAATACCATCGTCGTGATCGAGCACAACCTCGATGTGATCAAGACGGCCGACTGGGTGATCGACCTGGGTCCCGAGGGGGGCGAAGGGGGCGGCGAGATCATCGCGACGGGAACCCCCGAGGCGGTGGCTGCGAGTACGCGCTCCTACACCGGGCAGTACCTGCGGCCGCTTCTCGAGCGCGAAGAGGGCCGCCGTGTGGCGGCGGGCTAAGCACATCTGCGGATTGGCTCTGCGCACCGGGCATGCGCATATGGGGTGCGCATGAGGCCTGCGCATGAGGCCTGCGCATGGATCATGCGCATCACGCCTGCGCGAAGGACAGATAAGGGTTTGAGCGATGATTCCGGCCGGGCGCGACGAGCAAGTTCCTGCTAAGTAACTGATTTAATTATGAGAAAGCGATCACCGTCCCGCGATTGAAAATGCGAACCGTTCTCATCCATACTCTCATCCATGGACGCTGCTGCTGCACCCGCCGGGCTCGCGCTTGATCCGGGCTTCGTGAGTCTCGCCGCGCTGCCTCCGGGAACCGCCGGACGGGTGGTCGGTGTCGGCTTGCGCTCGGGGGCTCTGTCCGCCCTCGAGCGGCGGCTGCTCGAGTTTGGCTTCGTGAGCGGTGAGCACGTCGAGATC
>JASHVF010000075.1 GCA_030039615.1 Gammaproteobacteria bacterium
CTCGCCATCGCAGCCCTCGCCCTCATTCTGCTCGCGCACGGGCTGGTCTCGCGGGCGGTGCAGAGCTCACGCGTGCGCGCCGTCACCGAAGCCGAGGCCGTGCCGAGCGTTGCGGTCGTGACGCCGAGCGCCGCCGACAATCGAGCGGGACTCGAGCTCCCCGGACGGCTCGAGGCCTACATCCGCGCCCCGATCTACGCGCGCGTGCCGGGCTACCTCAAGAAATGGAGTTACGATATCGGCAGCCCGGTGAAGGCCGGCGAGGTGCTTGCCGAGATCGACACCCCGGATCTCGACCAGCAGTTGAGTCAGGCGCGCGCCGATCTCAACGTGGCGCAGGCGAACGCCAAGCTCGCCGAGATCACCGCCAAGCGCTGGCAGTCGCTCGCGGGCACCGATGCGGTCGCCACGCAGGACGTCGACCAGCGTACCTTCACCTGGAACGCGAGCGTCGCGCAGGTGAAGGCGGCCCAGGCGAACGTCGACCGCCTGGTCGCCGAAGAGAGCTTCAAGCGGCTGATCGCTCCGTTCGATGGAATCGTGACGGCGCGCGAGACCGACATCGGCGCCCTCATCAATGTGGGCGCGGCGGGCGGGGCGGAGCTGTTCGTGGTCTCCGACATGAGGAAGCTGCGCGTCTACGTCAACGTCCCCCAGAACTTCGTTCCGAGCGTCCCCCCCGGCACCGAAGCGACGCTCACCGTCCCCGAGCATCCGGGGAAAACCTACCGGGGCACGGTCGAGTCGTCCGCACAGGCGGTGAATCCGAGCAGCGGCACGACGCTCATGCAGATCATCGTCGATAACAGCGCGGGCGAGATGATGCCGGGCGATTACGCCCGCATCCATCTCGAGGCAACGCCCACCGGACACGCGCTCAGTTTGCCGGCGAGCGCGCTGATCTTCGATGCGAAGGGACTCTCGGTCGCCACGGTCGATGCCAGCCAGCAGGTCCTGCTGAAGCCGGTGGTCGTCGCACGCGACCTCGGCACGGTCGTCGAAGTCGCCTCGGGCCTCGAGGCGGACGATCGGGTGATCGAGAACCCGCCCGATGGCATCGGTAACGGCGCCCGCGTGCGCCTGGTGGGTGCGCCGGCGGTCGACGTGGCCCGCGTCAGGCCGAAGGGAGCGCCGGATCATGGCTAGCGCACGGCACGCCGGCGCGGCGGCGCTCGGCGTGCTGCTTGGCGCCTGCTCGCTCGCGCCGCCCCTCAAGGTGCCGGAGGTGCCGGCCGCCGCCGCCTACAAGGAGCTCGGCCCCTGGACCGAGGCCCGCCCTGCCGACCGCCTGCCGCGCGACAGCTGGTGGACGCTCTATGACAACGCCGAGCTCGATGGCCTCGAGAAGCAGCTCATCGCCGCCAACCCGACGCTCGCCGCCGCGGCGGCCAACTACGCGCAAGCCACGGCGCTCGCCGATCAGGCGCGCGCCGGGCTCTTCCCCACGCTCGGCCTGAATGGCGCCACGACACGGGTACGCGACTCGCTCAATGCACCGCTCACGACCCCGGCGACGCCGCGCTATTACAACGATTTCTCGGTCGGCGGGAGCGTCAGCTACGAGTTCGACCTCTGGGGACAGATCCGCAACGAGGTGCGCGCCGGCGAGGCGAACGCCGCCGCCTCGGCCGCCGATCTCGAGAACGCGCATCTCTCACTCACCGCACAGCTCGTGCAGGATTACGTGCTGCTGCGCAGCCTCGATCGCCAGAGCGCCCTCCTCGATGACACCGTCCAGGCGTACGCCCGGGCGGCGGCTCTCACGAAGCAGCGGCACGATGCGGGCATAGACCCCGGGCTCTACGTTGCACAGGCGCAGACGCAGCTCGAGTCGGCGCGCTCGCAGGCGTCGCAGATCCTGGTGCAGCGGGCCCTCACCGAGCACGCCATCGCGGCGCTGATCGGAGTGTCCGCCTCGACGTTCTCGGTGAAGCCGCAGCTGCTGCGCATCGGGCTGCCGCGGATTCCCACCGGCGTGCCGACGACGCTCCTCGAGCGCCGTCCCGACGTGGCCGCCGCCGAGCGGCGCATGAGCGCTGCCAACGCCGGGATCGGCGTGGCCCGCGCCGCCTACTTTCCCTCGATCACCCTCGGCGCCCAGGGGGGCTTTCAGAGCACCTCGGTCTCGAATCTGCTGAGCGCTCCGAGCAGCTACTGGGCCCTCGGACCGAGCGCCCTCATGAGCGTGTTCGACGGCGGCCTGCGGCGGGCGCAGGTGGCCCAGGCACGCGCCGCTTTCGATGCCTCGGCGGCGAACTACCGCTACACGGCGATCGCGGCCTTTCAGCAGGTCGAGGACAGCCTGGCGGCCCTCAACCATTATCACGACGCCGCAGGCGAAGAAGCAGCTGCGGTCGATGCCGCGCAGCGCTCCGTCAATCTCTCCATGGCGCTTTACCTGCAGGGCGCCGCCGACTACCTGACGGTGGTCACCTCGCAGACGGCGCTCCTGCAGGCGCAATTGCAGGCCCTGAACCTCGAGACGCTGCAGCTCACGGCCAGCGTCGACCTGGTGCGCGCGCTCGGCGGTGGGTGGGAAGATCGCCTCGGGACCGCGAGCGCGTTATGAGCGGCACGAGGACGCCTGCGGCTTTGCTGCTGACGGCGCTCATCGGCTGCGTCGGCTCGCTGACCGCCGTGGTGGGACGAGCCGACCCGCCGCCCGAGTTTCACCAGGCGCCCGCATCGGCGGCGAGCCTCGAGAACCCGGTCCGCGGTCAGAGCGGGGCGGCAACCGCGGGCAGCAAGCTCTACGCGGCCCACTGCGCCGCCTGTCACGGACGCAGCGCCGAAGGCGCGGGCAATATCCCGGCGCTGGCGCACTCGCGCGTGCAGGGCGTGCCGGACGGCGAGGTCTTCTGGTTCATCACGCGAGGTTCCCGCAGCGGCGCGATGCCCTCATGGGCCTCGCTCCCCGATGAACAGCGCTGGCAGCTGGTCACCTATCTGAAGACGCTGGTCAGCGCGCCCTCCGCTCTGCCGGCGCCTCCTGCCGCATCCCTGGCGCCGATCTCTGCGCCGCCGCCGCTACCACCGTTCACCGATTTCAGGTACGAGGCGCCGGGCGCGGTGCACCGGATCAGGGTCGGCGATCTTCCCGCTCCCTATGCCACCCGGTCCGCCGGCAATCCACCCACCATCGTCGCGCGGCCAGCCGATGTCTGGCCCATGGCGCCCGATGGCTTCAGGGTTCAGCTCTATGCAGATGGCCTGGCGACACCGCGCGTCATCCACGTGGCACCGAACGGCGATGTCTTCGTCGCCGAGAGCGGCGGCGGACGGATCCGGGTCTTCCGCGGATTGAACGCGGACGGCAGGCCCGAGCGCTCCGAGGTATTTTCAGCAGGCCTCACCAAGCCGTACGGCTTTGCCTTCTACCCTGCGGGTCCCGATCCGCAGTGGATCTACGTGGCGGATACCGACGCGGTCGTACGCTTCCCCTACAGGAGCGGCGACCTCAAGGCTACGGGCGCCGCTCAGCGCCTCATCGACCTTGCGCACGGCCCTGGGCATTGGACGCGCGACATCGTCTTCTCCGCCGACGGCAGGACGCTGTTCGTCGCGGTCGGCTCGGCGTCGAACGTCGACGACTCCGACACGAGCCCGGCGGAAAAGCTGCGCGCCGACATCCTGGCCGTCGACCCCGACGGCTCGCACCTGCGCACCTACGCGTCCGGCACCCGCAACCCCTCGGGACTTGCGGTTGATCCGTTCGACGGTCAGCTGTGGTGCGTGGTGAACGAGCGCGACGGCCTCGGCGACGACCTGGTCCCTGACTACATCACCTCGGTGCGCGAGGGGGGCTTCTACGGCTGGCCGTGGTGGTACATGGGCCCGCACCAGGATCCGCGTCACGCCGGCAAACACCCGGAACTGGGAGCACGTGTCATCACGCCCGACGTGCTCCTGCAACCGCACAGCGCGCCGTTGCAGCTCGCGTTCTATCAGGGTCGGCAGTTCCCGGCAGAGTACCGCGGGAACATCTTCGCCACTTCGCACGGTTCCTGGAACAAGGCCGTGCGCACCGGCTACGAGATCATCCGCGTGCCGCTGCGCGGCACCGGAAAGGCCGACGGCGAATACCAGGACTTCCTCACCGGCTTCGCACTTGCGAACGGTCAGGTGTGGGGTCGCCCCGTGGGCGTGACGACGGCATCCGACGGCGCATTGCTCGTGACCGACGACGGCTCGAACTCGATCTGGCGGATCAGCTACGTCGGCGACTCCGGTTGAGTCTCGCGGCAAGCCGCAAGGCCATCGCCGAGAAGGCTTACAATCGGCGCAGCGGCAGCTGACTGCGGCGGGCGAGATGAAACAGCAGCACGAGCGCGTGCGGGGTATCAATCCCGCGGTAAAGCCGAGCGGCGACGGGTGTGTCGAATGCCTGGCGAGCGGCGGCTGGTGGCTGCACCTGCGGCGTTGCGCCGAGTGCGGGCACATAGGCTGTTGCGATACCTCTCCCAGCCAACACGCGACCCGGCACTTCCATCAGAGCGGCCATCCGGTCATCGCGAGCTTCGAGCCTGGTGAAGACTGGTTCTACGACTACGAGAAAGACGCTGCCGTCGCGGGAGCCGAGCTGGCGCCTCCCCGCTCTCACCCCCTGGCCCAACCGGTACCGGGGCCCGAGGGCCGAGTTCCGCGTAACTGGCGCTCGTTGCTGCATGACGGCTGACGGTGGAGCGCGCAGCGTGCGCCCGGACACCGGCCGGATGCGCATTGCGGTCCTGTTCGGCGGTACCAGCGAGGAGCGCGACGTCTCGATCGCAAGCGCGGCGCAGATCATTCCCGCCCTGCGCTCCGCAGGCCACGAAGTCGTCGCCGTGGACACTGCGACCGGACGCCTGCCCTCGGCCGAGGAGCGCCGCCTGCTCGAATCCGGAGTCGCGCCCCAGCCGCCCACCGAGCAGTCTATCGCCGGCCTGCGCGCGGGTGCCCTCGCGTTGAGCGCCCCGAACCTCGATGTGCGGGACTTTGATGTGGTATTTCTGGCGCTGCACGGCGGCGCGGGCGAGGACGGCCGGCTGCAGGCGATGCTCGATCTCGCGGGACTCTCTTATACCGGCAGCAACCACATCGCCAGCGCCGCTGCCATGGACAAGGATCTGTCCAAGCGCCTGTTCCGCTCGGTGGGGGTGCCTACCGCGGATTGGCTGATGGCGCCCGTTTCCGCCGAGGAAGTGGCGCACACGCTCGGCTGGCCGGTCATCGTCAAGCCCAACAAACAGGGCTCGACCGTGGGACTCACGCTGGTCAGATCAGCGACCGGTCTAGCAGCCGCCATCGAGGCCGCCCGACGGTTCGACGACGAGGTCATGGTCGAACGATTCATCGCCGGGCGGGAGTTCACCGTCGGCATCCTCGCGGGCGGCGCGTTGCCGGTTGGCGAGATCATCGCGCCCCGGGAGATCTTCGACTACGAGGCCAAGTACCAGCCCCAAGCCGCCCGCGAGGTATTTCCGGCAGAGATCCAGGCCCACGAGGCGCGTCGCGTCCAGGAATATGCGCTGCGCGCACATCGCGTGCTGAAGCTCGGCGCGTACTCACGCGTCGACTTTCGCCGCGACACGCACGGCGAATACTGGTGCCTGGAGGTCAATACGCTTCCGGGTATGACGGCAACCAGCCTGTTACCGCAGGCGGCTCGCGCGGCGGGGATCTGCTTCCCGGAGCTGCTCGATCGCATCTGCCGCGGCGCAATCAAGCCAACCAGGCGCTGATGGATCAGTGACCGGTGGGATCGCCCCTGCGGCTCGCCTCAAAGAGAAACCACGAGCGGCGCTCGGTTTCGTCGATCCAGACCTCGATCAGGCTCGCCGTCGCCACATCGCGATGCTCGCCGCAAACGTCGTGTGCCTCGCGAAAGCGAGCGGCCAGCTGCTGGTTGTCTTCGCGCAACTCCGCGAGCATGTCGAGCGGGTCGACGAACTCGGCGTCGTTATCCTTGATGCGCTGCAGCCGGGCGACGTGACCGATCGAAGTGAGCGTGCGGCCGCCGACCTTGCGGATTCGCTCCGCGATGGCGTCCGTCATCGCAAAGATCTGATCGGCCTGTTCGTCAAGCAGCAGATGGTAGTCCCGGAAGTGCGGGCCACTCATGTGCCAATGGAAATTCTTGGTCTTGAGGTAGAGCGCGAACACATCCGCCAGCATCAGATTCATGGCAGCCTGGATGTCCTCCGCTGCCGTTGCATCGAGATCGCTCGGGGTCGCGAGCGCAGACGCGCGCCGTTTCTCCAGGTTACGCCGGAAATCCTCGCTGTGCTTCATTTGGTTATCCTCAGACTGTGCGGACTACGATGCTGCCTCAGGGTCGTTGCGGCATGAAGCCGACTTCGCCCAGGAACTCGCGAAGCCTGACGATCTCACTCGGCTCCATGTGCTCTCCGTGCGGGGTAGGGAACGAGCGCTCCAGACCGTTGATCTGAAACAGCCACTTGCCGTCGTGCTTCTGGTCGGTCCTGCCGATGTGCCCGATCAGCGTCAGCACGTCGCGCCACGGCAGGTTGTGAGCCACCGGATGGTGGTAGATCAGGTCGATCACGGCCTGATCGCGGTGATGCAGTGCGGCCGCGCCGGCCGGAAGATTCACCGACGCTGCTCCCCCTGCGGATGACTGCCGAGCTGCCGCCAATTGCTCTCGGCAAGGTCGACCTGGTAATAGTGCGCAGCCTTCTCGATGTTGGCAAAGGCCAATGCCCGGTCCGCGTCCGGTACGCCGATCACCTGGTCGAATCGCGCAATCGCGTTGCGCACGTGCTGGGCATCCGTCAGCGGCTCCTTGCGCTGATGCGGGAAGGCAAACACGCTGTCGGGCAGGTCGCTGCGCGTCGTGAGCCGGCCGTGCTCTTCATGGGGCTCCCAGGTGGCCTTGACGTCGGACATGGATCTCTCCTCCTCTGCCAGTTCTTGTCTCAAGTCTACCCTGCGCACCCGGCCGTGCCACCTCGGCCGCCACAGGCCTGACCGTAGGCGCAGCCGTATTGCAGCAGGCCGTGCATCCTACAGGTATGGCGACAGCAGCCAGACCAGGCTGTTGCGGGTGCGGCGCAGCCACGACTGGCCGCGCGCCTGCTGCAGAGTGTAGGGCGCGGACTTGTCGCGGGCAGCTGTCACGTATTCGACCAGCGGGCGGCAGGTGTCGGCGCAGTAGATCTCGACCGCGATCTCGAAATTCAGCCGCAGGCTCCGCGGGTCCAGGTTTGCCGAACCGATCTGAGCGTAGGCGCCGTCCACGATCAGGAGCTTGGTGTGGGAGAACGGTGTTGGCTGCAGGAATATCCGTACTCCCCTCTCGAGCAGCGGCGCCAGCCAGCGTCGCGAAGCCCAGTCGACATAGCGCAGGTTGCTGCGCTCCGGGATCACGAGAGAGACGTTGACCCCGCGCAGCGCCGCTGCCTGCAGGGCGGAGATCAGCTCGAGTTGCGGTATGAAGTACGGGGTCATGATGAGGATCTCCTGTCGGGCGACCGACACAGCCCCCAGGATGACGTACAGCAGCTTGTCGTTGTCCTCGTCCGGTCCGTCGGTAATGACGCGGCACACGGCCGGGCCGGCGAGCGCAGCGGCCGGCGCCGCATCGAGCTGCTCGCCCGCGGCGAACTGCCAGTCGACGGCGTAGGCACGCGCGAGCTGCGCGATGATCGGGCCGCGCACCAGGAAGTGCAGGTCAGCCATGCGCCGGTGCGAGGCCTGCCCTACCTCGCGACCGCCGATGTTCATGCCGCCGAGAAAGGCCACCTGGCCGTCGGCGAGCAGCAGCTTGCGGTGATTGCGCATGTTGACGCTGAGTCTCGGGAATGGCAGCAGCCGCGGCGCGAGGAAGCGCGCGGCGCGCACGCCGGCGCGACGCAGCACCGGCACTACGTGCGGCCAGCTGTACCACTCGCCCACGCCATCGACCAGCACGCGCACCTGCACACCCCGGGCGGCCGCCTGGGCGAGCGCGTCTACGAACTGACGACCCACGGGATCGGTTTCAAATATATAGGTGGTCAGCCACACCGATTCGCGTGCGGCCGCGATGGCCTCCAACATGCGGGGAAAGGCGTTCTCGCCGTTCTCCAGCGGTTCGACCGCGTTGCCTTCGATCCGGGCCCACTGTGTCACCGCATCGCCGATGCGGGTCAGCTGTGCGGAGAAATCCTCCGGACTCGGCGGGCGGCAATCGTCGCGAACGGCGGGCAGGCCGCCGCGCAACTGTTTGGCACGCGTGCGAACGCGGTTGACGCCGAACAGGACATACAGCAGGGGCCCGGCCAGTGGGAACAGCCAGCACACCAGGATCCAGCCGAAGGCGCTGTGGGGATCCGGCTTCGTCAGCAGCGCATGGCCCGCGGCAAGCGTCGCGCAGCCGAGGTGAGCTACCAGCAACAGTATGCCCGCCGTCGCCATCTGTGGCAGCACCCGGCTAGCGCCGCCTGTCCACCGCTGCAGGGCGTATCGCGCCGGCAGCTTGCGCCAGCAGCAAGCTGGCGATTTCACCCCGGGGGTCGATGCTGGCGATGCGCATGTGCGCTGCAAATATACCCGATG
>JASHVF010000076.1 GCA_030039615.1 Gammaproteobacteria bacterium
CAGGTGCTCGGCCTCGAGCCCGAGTTCTACCAGAAGCACGACGTGCACCTGCACATCCCCGAGGGCGCGACGCCGAAGGACGGACCGAGCGCGGGTATCGGGATGTGCCTGGCGCTGGTGTCGGCGCTCACCAAGATTCCGGTGCGCTCCGACGTTGCCATGACCGGCGAGATCACGCTGCGCGGGGAGGTGCTGCCCATCGGGGGACTCAAGGAGAAACTCCTGGCAGCACACCGCGGTGGCATCAAGACGGTGCTGATCCCGGATGAGAACGAGAAGGACCTGGTCGAGATTCCCGACAACATCAAAGGAAACCTCGAGATCAAACCGGTGAAGTGGATCGACGAGGTGCTTGCGGTGGCGCTCACCAAGCAGCCGTTGCCGCAGCAGGCCGCCGATGCGCCCCCCGGGGGCGTCGCGGCGGCGGCCGAGGACAAGCGCGGTCGCCGCAACGGTCGGCGCGTCAAGCAGGTCGTGCCCCCGGCCCACTGAGCACGAAGCCGATGTCCGACAAAATCGGCGGCAAGGGCTAACATTGAGCGCAGCCGGCAAAAGCCACGCCTTTTGCCGGCGGAAGCGAAGCCGATGTCCGACGAAATTGCCGCAGGCAATTTCGTCCAATAAAACCAGGGTGCTTAGCTCAGCTGGTAGAGCGTCGCCCTTACAAGGCGAATGTCGGCGGTTCGAGCCCGTCAGCACCCACCAGATCCCATCTGCAGGGACGGCGCGTGCCGGTGGTACCCGGCACGCGCGAGCCGTTGATCAGCCGAAGACTCCGTATTCGACCTGCAGGATCTCTCCGGTGTTGACGTTCACGAGTATCGCGTCGCCGTCATCGCGCACCCACTCGTAGCCCACGGGTGGCACCTCGAGCGCGAACAGCCAGTAATCAGCCAGGATGTACGGCGCCGCCCAGTACGCGCGCGGCAAGATTTGCCCGAACGCCCAGCGGTGCGCGACCCAGCCCGCGGGCCGCCGGTATACACCGACGTGGTACACGCGCGCCGCCTGGAAGTTGTGCTGGTAGGCGCCCCGATCGAAGGTCGCGGGCCGGGTGTTCCACCCGCGCGGCTCGGCAACGCGCTGATAGCCCTGCGGTCCCGGGTGAGGCTCGCCGTGTGCCTCGGGTCGCGCGGGGGCGGGGTGCTCTTCGTGCTGGGCGAGCGCCGGCGCACTCGCGGCGAGTGCCAGTGCGAGTAGGAAGCTGATCCTGGTTACAAGCGCCACGTCTGTACTCCTTGGTCAGGTGGGGGCGACGAGTCTAACCGAAGCGCGCCGCGAGCATCGAGACGGAGCCGCCCTCGATCCCGTCTGTCGGGAAAGTCACGGGCTCTCCCGGATGGCTCGCGCCGAGCGCGTAGAGCAACGGCAGATAGTGCTCCGGGGTCGGCACCGAGAGTAGCGCGTCCTTACCCAAGCGGGTGTAGTCGACGAGCGACAGGGGGTCACCCGTGAGGAGCCGCTCGCGCACGGTACTCTCGAAACGCAGTGCCCACGCGTACGGTTCCGCCGAGTGCGCGCCCCACGCGTAGGCTTCCAGGTTATGCACGACGTTGCCGCTGCCGACGAGCAGCACTCCCTCCTCACGCAGTGGCCGCAGCAACGTGCCGAGCTCGCGATGAACGGCCGGCGGCCGGGTCGCGTCGATACTCAGCTGCACTACCGGGACGTCGGCCTGCGGAAACACGTGGCGCAACACCGACCACGAGCCGTGATCGAGTCCCCACGAGGTGTCGGCGGCAACCGGCAGCGGCCCGAGCAGTTGGCCCACGCGCGCCGCGAGGGCAGGGTCGCCGCGCGCAGGGTAATGCACCGCAAAGAGCTCGCGGGGAAAGCCACCGAAGTCGTGGATGGTGCGCGGGGCCGACATGGCCGTCACGGCAATGCCGGGGATGTACCAGTGGGCTGAAATGGCGAGCACCGCGCGCGGTCGCGGCTCGAGACTCGCACCGAGTGCCGCCCAGGCGCGCGTCCAGGCGTTCTCGCGCAGCGCATTCATCGGGTTGCCGTGCCCGAGGAAGAGCGCCGGCAATCGCGCGCTCATGCGTGCGCGACCGCCGACCGTGATTGCGACAGCAGCTGCACGGCCGATTGATAGAGCCTGGCACGCAGCGCGTAGCGGTCGGCGGCGCGTGTCACGTAGCGCACCGCGATCTCGACGCCGCCGCCGCTCGGCGCCGGCCGGATCGCGATGCCGGGCTGCGCGGTGAAGTTCGCCCGGCGCCCGCGTGCCGCCCGCTGCCACTCGGCCTCCGCCTGACGGGTGCTGTCGGCGGTTGCCTGCGTCACCTCCTTCTGGATCGCATCCGCGATCGCATGCGCATCGCGGTCGAAGGGCACCATGAGCAGCAGCTCATCCCACAGCCACTGCCCGGTGGTCGAGAAGTTGAAGTAGTGGCCTTCGATCGCGAATGCGTTGGTGAAGGTGACCCGGCGTCCGGTGGGATGCCCCGCGTCGGTCCAGTTGCCGGTCTCGAGCAGCACGGTATGGAAGATGCCTAGCTCGACCACCTCGCCGCTGACGCCGTTGATCTCGACCCAGTCGCCGACGCGTATGCCGTTCTTGCCCATGAGGACGAACCAGCCGAGGAAGCCGATGATGAAGTCCTTGAGCGCCACCGTGAGGCCCGCGCCTGCGAGCCCGATCATGGTGCCGAGCTGACCCGGCAGCCCGATAAGCAGCAGCAGAATCACCACGACTCCAGCCAGCTGGCAGGAGACGCCCACGATGCTGCGCAGCGTGGCCACCTGGCGACGATCGACGTGCGCCCGGCCGAGCAGTCTCTCGAGCGTGCGGTCGATGACCAGCAGCAGCAGCAACGCCACGAGCACGATCGAGACGTCGATGAGGCAGGAGTGCAGCAGCGCGCCCGCCTGCGTGGCGACCACGGCGTCCCACTGTCCGTAGGTCGCAGCGAGGCGCTGACGGGCGGACACGCGCTGCGCCCGTATGGTGAGACGGCTCTGCTCCGCCGCAATCTCGCGCGTCTCCGCCGCCAGACTGGCGGTGGCGCCGGCAGCAGCGCCCGAGGCCGGTGCAGCCGACGCCGGGCCCGCGCTGGCCTGCTGCTTGCGCGCCGCGAGATCCGCAGCGAGCTGGCGGCTTCCGGCGGATAGTTGCGCAGCACTGTCGGTCGCGTGTGCCCCAGCCCAGGCGAGATAGCGTTGCTTGCGACGCAACGCCATCCACTGGCGCACCTTTCCGACGAGGCCCTTGAGACTGCCGAGCGGCGCGCCCTCGGGCGCGGTGGCGCTGCGATTGCGCGCCGCCGCCTCGTGCTCCTGCTGCATCGTCTGGATGCGCTGGTGCTCGTTGCCGCCGGCCTGCATGAGATCGTCATTGGCCTGCGTCGCCTCGTCCTGGTCGAGCTGCTGCTGTGCCTGGGCGAGATCCAGCTGATCCTGGATGGCGGGCTTGGCAGCCTCGGTAGCCTTCGCGAGCGCGTCGGTGAGACGTTTGACGCGATCGCCGTCGCTCTCGAGCTGCTGCTGTGCGTGGGTAAGACGCCCCTGGATCGCGAGCGCGGCAGGGCTCAGCACCGGGGGATGCGCTTCGATGTGCCGCAGCGCTCCGGCGAACGCCAGGTCCAGCTCGTGATCGGCGAGCTGCACGGCCTGCTGCGCGAGCGGGATCTCCTCGGGAGTGGTCGCGAGCCGCGCCAGACGCTGCGCGGTCACCAGTGTGTTCTCATCGATCACCGGCAGCGCACCGGGGGCAGTGGCGCTCTCGGCCTGCGCCGTCGCGCTCAAAGCGCCGACCGGAGTCGACGAGGCGAGCGGACGCGTGGCCCACAGGCCATAGCCGACGGCGGCGAGGAGAACGAGCAGCAGGGCGGCGAAGATTTTCTGCAGCAGGCTCATCGGGTGTGATCGTGCAAGCGTCGGGCCCCTATGATGCCACGGCGCGGCGGCACCGCCGCCCACCCTGAGGCCACCTTGTCAGGACGCTGCAGCGGGAGTTTCGCGCCGCGACCGGAGGCGCTCCCTGCGAGTGAATCGTCGCCGCGAGCGTCGTGCGGCGCCCGGCGGCTCAGTAAGCGAAGAACGGGCCGGTCGTGCCGCCTGCGCTCGCGCCCTCGATGGCGACGAACACGTTGCGGCCATAGAAGTATGGAATTCCGAAGTCGAAGGTGGTCGAGTCCGCCGACCCGATGGGCCCCGCGAGCTGCGGGTAC
>JASHVF010000077.1 GCA_030039615.1 Gammaproteobacteria bacterium
CAGGGCATCGCGGTCACCTTCAAGACCGTCACCTACCGCGGCGACAGCGGCGGCTCGTCCGACTCCGACGGCGCGGACGGCATGAGCTTCTTCCTCATGGACGCGACCAAGCTCAACACGAGCATCATTACCGGCACTTCGAGCGGCAACGGCAACGGCCTCGGCGCCTGGGGCGGAAGCCTCGGCTACTCCTGCTCGAACTCCAACTCCCCGTATAACGGCCTGATCGGCGGCTACGTCGGCCTCGGCATCGATGAGTACGGTAACTTCCTGAACGGTACCAACATCACCAACGGCGAGACCGGCACCACGGCGAGCGGCGACAACACCGCGAGCGGCGGCGGCTACAAAGCCCCGCGCATCGGCCTGCGCGGCGCCGGTAACGTGGCGTGGAGCACGCTCACCGGGGCCTACGGCAACAATCCGGGGGTCTCAACCTCGCCCTACTACCCGGCCTCGCTCGCGACCTCGTGCCTGAACGGCGGCGGCACCTACGACTCCACCACCGGCGTGTGTGAGACCTGCGCCAGCGGCTACACCTACAACAGCACGCTCAATACCTGCAACAAGTGCTCGAGCGGCAGCTACCTCACCGCCACCAATAACTGCACCAGCTGTCCCTCAGGTCAGACCTACGACTCCACTTCCAACACCTGTCAGAGCTGCTCGAGCGGCTCGTACGACGCCAGCACCAACAACTGCACCAGCTGCCCGTCGGGCCAGACCTACGACTCGACGACCCAGACCTGCCAGAGCTGCCCGTCGGGCGAGACCTACAATTCGAGCACCAACGAGTGCGAGATCTGCGCCAGCGGCAGCTACGACTCTACCTCCGGGACCTGCTCGAGCTGCCCGTCGGGCCAGACCTGGGACTCCACCACCAACCAGTGCGAGAGCTGCTCGAGCGGCACCTACAACGCGGGCACCAACACCTGCTACGGCGCGTGCGCCAGCGGCACCACCTGGAACGGCACCACCGACACCTGCCAGAGCTGCTCGTCCGGCACTTACTCGACGAGCCTCAACGCGGACGGCGCCTGCTATACGTGCACCGGCACCAAGGTCTACGCCGGCAACTACGAGAGCGAGCCGTATTGCTGCTCGAGCGGCGCCACCTTCAACACCAGCACCGGCAAGTGCAGCACTGGCTCGGCGACGGAAGCCAGCACCGGTACGCTGACCAGCGCCAACCCCACCACCGCGACCGGCAGCGCCGGAGCCTCGCCGACCACCGGCAACCCGACCTCGAGTGCATCCAACCCCTCGACCACCAACAGCCCGAATGCACCGACGACGGCGACGCCCGGCACGGCAAACCCCGACTCGTACTACGCCGTGCAGAACACCTGCAAGAACGGCAACCTGTACAACTACAGCTCCGCCACCGCGCCGACTTCGGCCGGCGCAACTCTCCTCACGAATTCGGTCAACACGGGCCTGAGCTCGGCCAACATCGCGCCGATCCTCGACTACACCGCGATCCCGGGCGCCTATTCGGTGCTGCCCTCGGGCACCCTGATCGCCAACGAGAGCGCCATGAGCCGCGGCGCGGCGACGCCGATCTTCTATGACCTCGAGATCTCGCAGAACGGCCTGCTGAGCCTTTCCTACAGCATCAACGGCGGGTCCTATCAGCAGGTCATCAAGTCGCAGAGCATCACCGCCTCGAATGGCCCGCTGCCGGCGAACTTCCTCTTCGGCTTCGCGGGATCGACCGGCGGCGACGCCAACATCCACGAGATCCTGTGCTTCAAGGCGACGCCGCAGACCAGCGCGGCCAGCTCCGCCGGCGCGAGTCAGCGCGAGTCCGCCGAGCTCGAGACCGGCGCGCAGGCGTACTTCTCCTTCTACAACCCGAACGGCTGGATCGGGCGCGTCACCGCGAGCTCCCTCAGCCTCGACCAGTACGGCAACGTCATCGTCGCGCCGACGCCCAACTGGGACGCCGAGTGCGTGCTGACCGGCGTTGCAACCGGCAACACCTGCGCCACGACCGGAGCGGGGCCGAGCGCGGCCGAGGCGCCGACCAGCCGCGTGATCCTGACCTGGAACGGCACGAGCGGCATTGCGTTCGAATGGCCCGGCACCACGACCAGCGCGCTCAACGCCACTCAACAGTCAGACCTGACTGCGGGCGATGCCACCAACAGCACCGCCACCAACTGTACCGGGGCGCCCCCCCAGCCCTACCGCCTGAACTACCTGCGCGGCGACCGCACCTGCGAGATCAACTCGGCGGGCCTCGGACTGTTCCGCGCGCGCGACTCGGTGCTCGGCGACATCATCGACTCGAGCCCGGTGTGGGTCGGGCCGCCGGACGCGCCCTACCCGGCCACCTGGGTCGACCGCCTGTACTCGACCGCCACCATGGCGGAGGACGCCTCGGGCGCGCCGACCTACGTGTATTACACGCAGTCGAACGTGTCGCGCCTCAACGTCGTGTACGCCGGCGCCAACGACGGCCTGCTGCACGGCTTCCGCAGCGGCTCCTACAACAGCAACGGCACCTTCTGCTCGAGCGTGCAGACCTGCACCGCCGGCACCACCGTGACCCCGAACGACGGCGAGGAAGTGCTCGCCTACATGCCGAACGCGGTGCTGCAGGTCATTCACAATACCAGCACCCCCAGTATCGACTTCTCCAACAGTCAGTACGGGCATAGCTTCTACGTCGACGCGACGCCCGGCACCGGCGACCTGTTCTACGGCAACGCCTGGCACTCCTGGGTAGTCGGCGGCCTCGGGCCGGGTGGCGCGGCGATCTACGCCCTCGACGTCACCACCCCGACGAACTTCGCGGAGACCAATGCCGGGAGCCTGGTCATCGGGGAATGGACGCCGACCACCATCGCCTGCGCCGGCACCACCGGCACCAACAGCGGCGCGAACTGCGGCAACAACATGGGCAACACCTATGGCACGCCGACGATCCGCCGCCTGCACAACGGCGACTGGGGCGTGATCTTCGGCAACGGCCTCGGCAGCACCAGCGGCGATGGCGGCATCTTCATCATGACGATCAACCCGACCACCAGCAGCGCGACCTTCTACTATCTGAGCACCAACACCGCCGGCCAGTCGAACGGCATCGCCTATGCCTCGCCCGTCGACCTCGACGGCGACCACATCACCGACTACGTCTACGCCGGCGACCTGCTCGGCAACGTGTGGCGCTTCGACCTGACCAGCAACAACCCGAGCAACTGGGCGGTCACGCCGGGGCCGGTGTTCAAGACCCCCACCGGACAGCCGATCACGACCTCGGTCGTGGCCGCCTCGGGCCCGCCCTACGCGGGCATGGCCAATTACCTGATGATTCTGTTCGGCACCGGCCAGAAATTCCCGCTCACCAACACCAACCCCGCCACCTATGCGACCGGGACGCAGACGCTCTACGGGGTGTGGGACTGGAACCTGACCAACTGGAACAGCATCTCGTCGGTGCAGTACGCGGCTCTCACCGAGACCGCCGCCGGACTCAGCGGCAACGGTACCCTGCAGCAGGCCAACCTCACGGCGCAGGTCGTGACCATCAACGCCACGACGGGCGATCGCGACATCGCGACCACGGCGACGATCTGCTTCACGGGCACTACGCTCTGCACGACCAACAACACCAGCTTCGGCTGGTACGTGAACCTGCCCGGCACGCAGGAACAGATCATCTACAGCCCGGAGCTCGTCAACCAGGCGCTCACGGTGAACTCCATCGTGCCGGCGACCAACGACCCGACCTCGTGTGCCATCCCGACCGACACCGGCTTCACCTACGTGATGTACGCGATGACCGGCGGCGTGATCGACAACGGCGGCAACGGCGTGTTCCTGCCGCCGAGCGAGGTGTCGAACCCCGCGGTCAATACCAACCCGGCTTACCTGGACGCGAACGCCATCGGCATCCAGACCAACGCGACCGGCAGCTCGTTCATCACCGGCAACAGCTCCGGCACCATGTTCCTGATCTACGAGACCAACCAGGTGCAGAGCGGCAGCGGCTCGAGCAGCAACATCCAGAGCGGCTCGCTCGGACTGAACCTGCCGCCGAACACGACCGGCCGGCGCATCAGCTGGGTCGAGCGGCGTTGAGCCCGGCACCTCAACCGCACAGTCAGCGAGGCACCATGGAGCTGCAAGTCACCAGAGCGGATAGGGGGTTCACCCTGATCGAGCTGATGATCGTGATCGTGATCGCGACCATCCTGCTGTCGATCGCGATCCCCAACTACCTCAACTACGTGCGCCAGGCGCGCCGCTCGGAGGCGAAGACCACGCTGCTCGATCTCGCCGGGCGCGAGGAAACCTACTTCAGCACGAACGGGGCGGCGTACACGAACTCGGCGACCGCGCTCGGCTTCTCCGTCGCCTGGGGAGCTCCGTTCGGCAGCGGGTACTACAGCATGGAGGGCTATTCTCCGGCCGCCGCCCCGAGCGCCGCCGCGGCGCCCTCGTACAGTTTCACCGCCACTGCCGTCGGCACCCAGGTGAACGACACGCAATGCGCCACTTTCTCGGTCGACTCGACCGGAACGCAATGGGCTTTCACCTCCGCTGGCGTGAATAACACGGCCTACTGCTGGGCTAATTAATATCGTCTTATCAGATAGATAACGAACTCTTGTAATCCCCTTTCTCGCTGCATCGGCCGAGGGGACCCGCATCGGCCGCGCCAGCCGGGACCTCGCGCTGTAGCTTTACCGTGCGTACGCCCAAAGCCACCCAGGCGCCCTGCGGCTTACTGCCGGGTCGACGAATGGTCATCGATTCACCATATTTTTTTCCTAGAGTCTGAGCTATATTCCGGCCGCAGCCGCTTGAGTCTGCTTGGATTCCGATTCCTACGGCATAAGAAGAACTAACCGACGCCGGCCCGCGCTGAGCGCGCACACGAACCCACAGCCGGCAGGCGTCGCACGAGGTAGTGATGGGCACTACATGGGAACAGCTTGAGGGGGCAGCGTTGTCCCTGGTGCGCTCGGGTCCGATCAAGGATCGGCTCGCCGATGCGTATCGCAATCACCTCGCTTTCATCAGAGCGGAGGATCTGCCCGAGGCGCTGCGTCAGGAATTCCGCGCCTGCCACGACGCACTGACGCGCGAGCGGCCGTTGCGCGGCGAGGACGCGGTGCGCGCCACGGTCCGCAAGATGTCGGCCAGCGAGGCGGATGAGCTCGCCTGCAGCGTGGTGCGGCTGTTCGCGGCCATCGTGCGCGAGTGCGCCACCGACAGCGCCTACGCCGCGGTGCTGCACGGCAGCGGTAAGCCCCTCGGCGGCAAGGCTCTCAACGGCGCCGCCACCAACGGCACGGCGCTCAATGGCTTCAACGGGCTCGCCAACGGCACGCGCACCAAGAACGGCGCGACGCCGCAGGCCATCTCGCTCTAGTCGAGCTTGAAGTCGATGGTGTCCCAGCGCGTCGTCTCTTCGTGACGCGCCTGGCGGCGCAGCGCATCGACCAGCGCCCGCTCGTCCCATTCCACCACCTCATCGGCGAGATCGAGGATCGCCTTGGGAGCCTCGCGTCCGCTGCCGAAAGGCTTCATCAGCACCACCGGCTTGTGGTTCGCCTGCGCGTACAGCAGCTGGAAGGTGAGCAGGTCGGGCTGCGATGCGTACAGGCTCGACAGCGCCACCACCGCCTCGACCGGGGCGATCTGCTTTCTCAGGTCCTCGCGCAGCGCTTCCTTGTCGCCGCCGGGCCGCCGCTCCGGGGTGCTGTAATTGCGATAGAAGAAATTGCGCGAGCTCTCGAGATACTCGAAGACCCGCAGGTAATCGTCGCTGTTCTCCCACGCGTGCGTGACGAACAGCCGCACAGGGTTGGCTTGCGACATCGGCCCCCCGATCGCAGGTACTACCGTTCGTGTAAGTCTCGCACACGGGGCACGGAGCGCAAGGGTGCCAGCCCCTCAGTCGCCGCCGCACGACAGCCGGGCGCGGGATAGAATGCGATTTAACCGTGCGACTGCTCATCTACAACATTCGTTACGCCACCGGCGCGGGGCCGGCGTTTCACCTGCCGGTCCCGGGCGCCGGTTACCTGCGCAGCAGCCGCCGCGTCCTCGACGGCATCACCGAGTTCATCCGCGGCGAGCACCCCGACGTCGTCGGCCTGATCGAGGTCGATACCGGCTCGATCCGCACCGGTATGCTCAACCAGGCGGAGCACATCGCCGGCCAGCTGGGGCACTATTCGACCTTCCAGTGCAAGTACCGCAGCGGCTCGATCAACACCTTCATGCCGATCGTGCGCAAGCAGGCGAACGCCTTCCTGTCGGGGCCGAACGTCGCCGGCGAGCGCTTTCACTACTTCGACACCGGCATCAAGCGCCTCATCATCGAGCTGGAGCTCAACGAGGTGTGCGTATTCCTCGTGCACCTGTCGGTGAAGTTCCGCCACCGGCAGTACCAGCTGCGCTCGCTCCACGACCTGGTCGCATCCGCCAGCAAACCGGTGATCGTCGCCGGCGACTTCAACACCTTCTGGGGCACGCACGAGATCTACCTGTTCATGCGCGCCGCGGGGCTGCGCAGCGCCAATACCGCGGGCCTGCCCTCGTTCCCGGCGCGCGTGCCGCGCATCGAGCTCGACTTCGTGCTGGTGAGCGAGGGCATCGAGGTCACGGGCTTTCGCGTGCCGGACGTACGCCTGTCGGATCACCGCCCGCTGGTGTGCGACTTCCTGGTGCGTCCGGGGCGTAGCGCCGCGGCGCCGCCGGCCGCCACCAGGGTCGCCTGAAGGTCGCACGCATGAGCAATGACACCGCCCGCAACTGGAGCCTCGAGAGGGACGCCGAGGGCGTCGCCTGGCTGAGCTTCGATAAGCCCGGCACTTCCGCCAACGTGCTCTCCGGGAGCGTTCTGATCGAGCTCGACGGGCTGCTCGCCGAGCTCGAGAAGCAGCCGCCGCGGGCGCTGGTGGTGATCTCGGCCAAGAAAAGCGGCTTCATCGCCGGCGCCGACATCCGCGAGTTCACCGGCATCACCGATGCCGAGAGCGGCTACCTCCTGATCCACCGCGGCCAGCAGGTCATCAACCGCCTGGCGGCGCTCCCCTGCCCGAGCGTCGCGGCCATCCACGGCTTCGCGCTCGGCGGGGGCCTGGAGCTCGCGCTCGCCTGCCGCTATCGCGTGGCGGTGGGCGACGAGCGGCTGTCGCTCGGACTTCCGGAAGTGCAGCTGGGGATTCACCCGGGGTTCGGCGGCACGGTGCGCAGCGTCCAGCTCGTGGGCGTGCGCGCCGCCATGGAGCTGATGCTGACGGGTAAGCCGGTGCGCGCCGACAGGGCGCTGCGCCTGGGGCTGGTCGATGCGCTGACATCCGCGGCGGAGCTGCGCGCCGCCGCGCGCGCCCTGGTACTGAAGAGTCCGCCGGCGCGCCGGGCGCCGTTCGCAGAGCGGCTGCTCAG
Source organism: Gammaproteobacteria bacterium (assembly GCA_030039615.1). GTDB lineage: Bacteria > Pseudomonadota > Gammaproteobacteria > Steroidobacterales > Steroidobacteraceae > 13-2-20CM-66-19. Next base: position 7,408 of record JASHVF010000077.1, read on the forward strand.
CTCCGCGCCGCTGCGCCCGCTGGTACGCCGCTCGCTGATCGCGCAGGTGGCGCGCCGCGCGCCGCCCGACCACTACCCCGCCCCCTACGCCATCATCGACCTGTGGGCGCGCTATGGCGCGCGCGGCCCGGCCGCCTACGAGGCGGAGGCGCGCTCGATCGCACATCTCTTTACCACGTCCGCCTCGCGCAACCTGGTGCGCGTGTTCCTGCTGCAGGACCGGCTGAAGAACTCAGGCGGCAGGAGCCCGGTCGAAATCCGCCACGTGCACGTGGTGGGCGCCGGCGTCATGGGCGGGGACATCGCCGCCTGGGCGGCGCTGCGCGGCTTCAGCGTCACGCTCGAGGACCGGGCCGGCGAGTACATCGAGCCGGCGCTCAAACGGGCCGCGGAGCTCTTCAACAGGCGGCTGCGCGATGCGGCGCAGAACGCCGCCGCGCGTGAACGGCTGCGCGCCGACGTGCCCGGCGACGGGGTGCCGCAGGCCGACATCGTGATCGAGGCGATCTTCGAGAACCTCGAGGCCAAGCGCGAGCTGTACGCGCGCCTCGAGCCGCGCATGAAGCCGGGCGCGCTGCTCGCCAGCAACACCTCGAGCATCATGCTCGAGCCGCTGGCGGAACGGCTGGCGGATCCTGCGCGCCTTGTGGGCCTGCACTTCTTCAATCCGGTGGCGCAGATGCCGCTCATCGAGGTCGTGCACGCCGAACGCACCGCCGCCACGGCGGTTGAGACCGCGACGGCCTTTGCACGCCGCCTCGACAAGCTGCCGGTGCCCTGCCGCGGCGCGCCGGGCTTCATGGTGAACCGGGTTCTCACCCCCTACCTCAACGAGGCCATGTACGCGGCCGACGAGGGAGTGGCGCTGCCCGCGATCGACCGGGCGGCGGTGCGCTTCGGCATGCCGATGGGGCCGATCGAGCTGGCCGACGTCGTCGGGCTCGACGTCGCATCGCACGTCGGCGAGATCATCGCGCGCGAGCTCGGGCGCCCGGTACTGCAGCTGCCGCGGCTCGCGGGGCTGCTGGCCGCGAAAAAGCTCGGCAAGAAGACCGGCGCCGGTTTCTACGTCTGGCAGGACGGCAAGGCCGTCAAGGACGGCGCCACCGGCAGCGCCGCGCCCGAGGATCTCACCGACCGGCTGATCCTGGCGCTGGTGAACGAATGCGTGGCGTGCCTGCGCGAGCGCGTCGTCGAGGACGCCGATCTGGCCGACGCCGCGGTCATCTTCGGCACCGGCTTCGCGCCCTTCCGCGGCGGACCGCTCGCTTATGCCCGTGCCCGCGGCGCCGGCGCGATCGTCGCGCGCCTCGAGGAACTTGCGGCGCGTCACGGTCCGCGCTTCACACCCGATGCCGGCTGGGGGCTGCTGGAAACCGGGCAAAAAACGTGAGCAGCAGGGCCGCGCAGGCGCCCGCGCCCCCTGTGCTACCATCGAACGCGCGTCGCGCCGCTGCGCTTGCGGGCGCGAGCAACCTTAACTTAACGGTCGGCTTCGGGGGCCCATGGCGGAAGAGCGCGAAACCAGCGTGCAGGTGCTCAAGGCGTTCGCGCCGCTCGACGGCATGAAGCGCGAGAATCTGGCGGCACTCGCCAAGAAGATCACGCTGCGCACGCTCAACTCCGGGCGCTTGATGTTCGACCAGGGCGACACCGACAAGCGCACCTTCTGGCTGGTCGAGGGGACGCTCGAGATCACCGAAGGCGAGCGCGCCGTGGGAACGCTCAAGGGCGGCACTCCCGAGGCGCGCAACCCGCTCTACCCGCAGCTGCCGCGGCGCGTGGGAGCGCGGGCGCGCGGCGACGTCACCTACCTCTCGATCGACAGCGATCTGCTCGACGTCATGATCGCCTGGGACCAGACCGGGACCTACGAGGTGGGCGAGCTGCAGACGCAGCTGCAGAACGCGGGCTCCGACGACTGGATGACGACGCTGCTGCAGACCAAGGCGTTCCATCGCATCCCGCCCGCCAACATCCAGGCGATCTTCCAGCGCCTGCAGCGCACCCCGACCAAGGCCGGCGAGGTGGTGATCAAGCAGGGCGGCGACGGCGATTTCTTCTACATCATCGTCGAAGGCAGGTGCGCGGTGTCGCGCGAGACGCCGCTCAAGCAGGAGGGCATCCGGCTCGCCGAGCTCGGCGTCGGCGACACCTTCGGCGAGGAGGCGCTGATCGCCGAAGCCAAGCGCAACGCCACGGTCACCATGCTGAGCGACGGCGTGCTCATGCGCCTGAAGAAGGAAGACTTCCGCGAGCTGATGAACGAGCCGCTGCTGCAGTGGGTGAGCCGCGAGGAGGCGAGCGAGATCGTCGGCAAGGGCGGGCGCTGGCTCGACGTGCGGCTGCCGAGCGAGCACCAGACGCTCGCGGTCGAGGGCGCGCTCAACATTCCGCTTTATCTGATACGCCTCAAGCTCTCGACGCTCGATCCGGCGGTGCCCTACGTGGTGTACTGCGACACCGGGCGGCGCAGCAGCGCCGCGGCCTACCTGATGGTCGAGCGCGGCTTCGAGGCGTACGTGCTGAGCGGCGGACTCTCCAACGGCAGCTCCGCGGCGCGTCCCGCGCCGGCCGCGGCTGCGGCGCCCAAGGCTCCCGCACCTGCCAAGGCTCCCGGCGCCAAATAGCTCGCGCCGGACGCTCGACTTCAGAAGGCGTACAGCACGCCGGCCGTCAGCAGGTCGACGTTGAAGGATTGGCCGAGCAGCTTCTCGCCCAGGCTGTTGAGATGCGTGTAGTCGAGACGCACGAGCCAATGCGCGCTGACGATGTATTGCGCTCCGACACTCGCCAGCAGGCTCGCGGAGGTCTGCGACTCCGAGCCGCTGCTGCGGGTACCGGCGACGTCGGCCGCGAAGGCCGTGATCGTCTTGCCCTCGTAGGCGCCGAGCCGCGCCTCGACATTCCAGTCGTTGGTGAGCGGCAGCGTGCCCACCAGCGCCAGCGCCGGCCCGCGCGATTTGATGTCGAGGTCCACGTCGGTCTTGCCGCCGCCGAACTGCGAGGTCGCAGTGCCGCTGGCCGCGTAGCGCAGCGAGCCGAGCTCGAGGTACGAAGCCTCGAGGCCGAAGTAGCTCGAGAACCGGTAGCCCGCTTCCAGCGCCCACGGCGTGCCCTGGTCGCGGAGCGAGGCGCTGCTCAGGACGAGCTGGTAGTCGCTCGCGGCGAAGTTGCCGACCAGCGCGCTGTTGAGGTCGGTGCGACGATAGGAGTCGAGTGTGTAGCCGCCGCTGGCGCCGAGATACAGCCCGCCGTCGGCGACGGCCGGCGCGGCCGACAGCAGCAACGGCAGTAGCGCCAGGGCGGCCATATGCGCCGGCAGCGGGCGCCACGGTGCCGGGGGACAGCTCAGGGGTGTAGTTTTCAGGATCGACGCTCCGTACGGGGCGCGGCAGTGTGGGGTACGGCCCGCGCGGAATCAACGCCGCACGGGTGTGCGATGTTGCAATGGTGCTGTCACCTGCGGACTCCATACTCTCTCAGAGAGGTGCGCGCATGCGAATCGGCTGGTGTTGTGTGTTGTCTTTGACTCTGTGCCTGGCGGCGAGTGCCTGCAGTACGCGGCGCACCACCTACCTGCCCGACGGACGCAAGGCCTACGCGATCTCCTGTCGCGGATATCTCAACAGCTGGCAGAGCTGCCTGGTCGGAGCGGGCCGCATCTGCGGCACGCGCGGCTACGACACGATTCGCGGCGAGGAATACGACCGCGAGCTGCTGTTCGCCTGCAAGGGCCCCTGAAGGCCCCTTACATCGTGTGCGTCGCCTTGTCGCCCGAGAGGGCGCCGGCGAGATAGGTCTCGATTTTCTTCTGGGTCTGGCCGCGGTCCTGCTCGCTGAACTGCACGCCGATGCCGGCGGTGCGCTTGCCCTGCGCGCCCTTGGGCGTTACCCAGATGACGCGGCCCGCCACCGGCAGTTTCTCGTCCTCGCCCATGAGGTTCAGCAGCATGAATACTTCGTCGCCGAGGCGGTAGTTGCTGTTGGTGGGGATGAACAAACCGCCGTTCTTCACGAACGGCATATAAGCGAGGTACAAGGCGCTCTTGTCCTTGATGGTCAGCGTCAATAAACCCGGCTTGTTCGCGCCCGCTCTCACCGTTCGTTCCCCACCCGTCACATGTACCGGTCGTGCGTTCATCCGTCTTCCCTATGCCGCGACGCCGGCACCACGGGGGGCCAGCCGTCGTAACAGAGCCTCGAGCGCCAGTGCGCGGTTCAGCGGCACGTCGAGCGCACTCCTTAGCTCCCGGACCTCGTCCAGGAGCCCGAATAGCTCGCGTATATTCAAGAACGCCCCGGCCTCTGGCAAGTAGGGGCCAGCGCGCACTTCTGGTATTAAGTCGCCCGCCGGCCGGCCGCCGCGAATCCGTTCTGTGAGCCAATTCTCAAAGCACCGCAGGCGCAACGCCAGGTCGCCGCGCGCCCAGCGCTCGGCCGTCGCCAGCGGGTCGGCCCGTCCGGCTGCGATGGCATCGAGTACCTGGCGGGTCTCGGCGCCGGCCTGCGCGATCGGGCCGGGCTCGGCTTCGAGGAGCAGCATGGGAGCCTCCCCCAGGGT
>JASHVF010000078.1 GCA_030039615.1 Gammaproteobacteria bacterium
CCGCGCGTCGGGAACACGCCGATGAGCGCACTGGTCCCGGAGGGCATGCGGATCGAGTTGCCGGTGTCGGTGCCGTTACCGAGCACCGCCATGTTGCCGGTGACGGACGTGACCGTCCCGCCGGAGGAGCCGCCGGGCGAGAAGCGCACGTCGTAGGCATTGCCGGTGCGCCCGAAGGAGCTCGAGCGGGTGGTGTCGGAATTGGCGAAGTCCGGCATGTTGGTGTGGCCGAGAATGATGGCTCCCGCGGCGCGCAGCCGCGCGACGATCGTGGCATCGCGCGGCGCGACGAGCTCGTGCCCCGGGATCACGAAGCCTTCCCAGCCGTTGGTGGTCACCTTTCCCTGGATGCTGGTGTTGGCCTTGATGACGATCGGCACGCCCCACAGCGGGCCGCGGGCGCTGCCGGTATCGGCGTCCTCGCGCGCCGCCGCGGCGCGTGCCTCGGCGTCGAACAGCTGCTCGACCGGCTTGTAGACGCCGTTATAACGGGCGATGCGCGCGAGATGCCAATCAATTACCTGCGCCACGGTGTAGCGGTGCTGTGCGTAGTAGCGCTGCAGCTGCGGGATCGTCACCTCCATCAGGTCGCGATCCATGGCGGTGCCCGAAATTGGTGCAGCGGATGCGGCCATCGCCGCCATCGATGCAGCACTGGCGGCGAGCGCCATCATGAGGATGCGGAATTTCAACACCGGCGAGCCTCCCGAGCTTCAGGCCTGGAGCGGCGGCAGAGCATAGTCGATCCGGATTGCGGATGGCGCGAGTATTCAAACGGTCGTGGCAAAACTGCAACGCTGGCGGTGGCAGTTGCTTCCGTATGTATAATCAACTCATAAGGTCGGCGCCCTGCGAGCCGACTCATTTCGGCCACAGGTTCAGGGGAGCAACCATGATGTCGACGACAACAGGAACCCGCGTCGCTGCGGCGATCGCGATCGCACTGGGGCTGGCACTCGCCGACGGCGCATATGCGCAGGTCCAGGCGCAAGCCCAGCCGGCAGCTGGTCCCGCCGGAGACCAGCTCCAGGAGGTGGTCGTCACGGCAGAGAAGCGCGCCACTACGGTCCAGGACACCGGCGCGAGCATCACCGCGGTGTCGCAGCAGGACATCATCGATCGCGGCATCGTCGACTTCAACTCACTCGCCCAGTCCGTGCCCGGCATCGCGATGCGCACCTCGGGCCCGGGTCAGACCGAGTTCGAGATGCGCGGCCTCAATTCCGCCGGCGGCAACACCTCGCAGGTGGGCTTCTATCTCGATGAGACGCCGCTCTCCTCGCCCGCCTCGGCGCAGCTCGGCAAGGAAGAGATCGACCCGACGCTCTACGACCTGCAGCGCGTCGAGGTGCTGCGTGGTCCGCAGGGCACCCTGTACGGATCGAGCTCGATGGGCGGTACGGTGAAGCTGGTGCCGAATCCGCCGCAGCTCGGCACCTTCTCGGCTTCCGGTGAGACGGATGTCGGCTACACCGGCGACGGCGGCAGCTACAACCAGAAGCTCAACGGCATGGTGAACATCCCGATCGGGGATACGGCGGCCTTCCGCCTCGTGGCCACCGCAATCTCCGACAGCGGCTGGATCCAGCGCATCGTCTTCCAGGACGGCCTGCCGGTCGACACGGGAGGGTTTCCGAACAACTCCCGGCCGGCCGGCTTCTACTCCTATCCGGTCGCGGAGGATATCAACGGCGCCAACACCACCGACATCGACTCGGTGCGCGCCTCGCTGCTGTGGAAGCCGTCCGACAACCTGTCGATCACCCCGACGCTGATGTACCAGCTGACCCGACAGGGCGCCCCGGATGCAGTCGACGTGAACGGCAATCCGACCCACCCGACGGTGCCTGACGTGCTGGCGCACTACGAGCCTTACGATTCCCCCGAGCCGCAGGAGGACAAATTCACGCTCGGCAGCCTCAAGATCGAATACCAGGCCCCGAGCTTCTCCGTGACCTCCGCCACGGGCGTCTGGTCGCGCAACACGCTGGTGTCGCAGGACAGCACCGAGGAGAACGAGGCCGCCTTCGGCTTCCCGCAGTACGATTTCGGTTGCGGGCCCGCCGGCTGCGCCACCGAGCCGCTCGGTATCGGGCCCTCGGGTCCGGCGCCCAACGGGCCAGCGGTGACCGAGAAGGACTTCACGCGGCAGATCAGCGAGGAAGTGCGGCTGACCTCGACCGCTCCCGGGCCGTTCCAGTGGATCGTCGGCTACTTCTACCAGGACCTCTATTCCGAGTGGGATGAGTGGGCGCTCGCGCCGCAGGCGACGCCGATCCTCGGCGGCCCGAATCTCTACGTGGACTACCAGCCGCAGACCATTACGCAGAACGCGGAGTTCGGCGAGGCCTCGTGGAACTTCACGTCCGATCTCAAGGGCACGGTGGGATTGCGCCACTACCACTACAGCCTGGCGCAGAGCAACGAGGAGTTCGGCGTGTTCACCGTGAACGCGGACGTGGGAAACACTCCGCCCGCGAATGCGTGCCCCCCCGGGAGCTCGGGTATCGGCGGCGCCTACTGCACCGGCACGTCGAACACCGCGAGCGGCACGGACCCGAAGTTCGATCTGAGCTACAACGTGAACCCGGACGTGCTGCTCTATGCGACCATCGCCAAGGGCTTCCGTCTCGGCGGCGTGAATCAGCCGATTCCGGTGGCCTTGCCTCCGAATCCGAACGCCGTGGTGACGGGCAACGAGTGCAGCCTGCAGCAGAAGCTGCTGCTGATACCCGCATCCCAGTGCTTTACCGGCAACCTCGCCAACACGCTGCTGCAGGCGCCCGCCACCTTCTCCTCCGACTCGGTGTGGAACTACGAGGTCGGCGAGAAGTCGGAGCTGCTCGATAAGCACCTGATCCTCAACGTCTCGGCTTACTACGAGCGCTGGACCAACCCGCAGATCGCGACCAACCTCGCCGGCTTCGGCATCACCGCCAACGGCGCCGATGCGCGTATCTACGGCTTCGAGGCGGAGCTGCAGGCGCTGCTCAGCCGTGAATGGACGCTGGGGCTCAATGCCGGCTACACCAATGCGGAGTTCACCGCCGCCAGCGCCATCACCGGCTACCCCTCAGGCTACAGCGTGCCCGACATCCCGGACTTCACGGCTTCCGCGACGCTGCGCTGGAAGCATCCGCTCAACGACAGTCTCTCGATGATCGGCACGCTCGAGGGCAATTACGTCGGCACGCGCACCGATGCGCCGTACGGCGAGACCATCACGCTGCTCAACATCAACACCTACCTGCTGCACCTGCCGGCCTACGGCTTCCTCAACGCGCGCCTCGGGCTTGCCGGCGACCAGTGGACCGCTTCGCTGTACGTCAACAACCTGACGAACAAGGAAGCGATCCTCGATCCGCAGCCGCAGATCGACCTGCAGATGAACGCCTTCGTGCGCTACCTGGTGAACCGCCCGATCACCGCGGGCCTCGACTTCACCTACAAGTTCCACTGACGCGGGCGGGAAACCAAAGGGGCGCCCGGCACGAGCCGGGCGCCCCTTTTCTTTAGCCGGGCGCGCTGCAGCTCAGAGGATGTAGCGGCTCAGGTCCTCGTCCTGGACGAGCTTGCCCAGATGGTCGTCGACGTACCTGGCGTCGATGGTGACGGCGGCGCCGTCGGCACCGCCGGCAGACCCCTCCTCGCGCGCCGCCGCCTCGTAGGACACCGTCTCGAGCAGGCGCTCCATGACGGTGTGCAGGCGGCGCGCGCCGATGTTCTCGGTGCGCTCGTTCACCTGGAAGGCGATCTCGGCGATGCGGCGCACGCCGCCTTCCGCGAATTCCACCGCGACACCCTCGGTCGCCATCAGCGCCTGGTACTGCGCCGTGAGCGAGGCGTCGGGCTCGGTGAGGATGCGCACGAAGTCGCCCACTTTGAGCGAGTCGAGCTCGACCCGGATCGGCAGCCGCCCCTGCAGCTCCGGGATCAGGTCCGAGGGCTTCGAGAGGCTGAAGGCACCCGAGGCGATGAACAGCACGTGGTCGGTCTTCACCGGGCCGTACTTGGTGGCCACCGTCGAGCCCTCGACCAGCGGCAGCAGGTCGCGCTGCACGCCCTCGCGCGACACGTCGGCGCCGAGGGTCTCCTGGCGCCGCGTCACCTTGTCGATCTCGTCGATGAAGACGATGCCGTTCTGCTCGGCGTTGGCGAGCGCCCTTATCTTCAGCTCGTCCTCGTTGATGAGCTTGCCGGCCTCCTCGTCGGTGAGGAGCTTGAGCGCCTCGCGTACCTTGACCTTGCGGGTGCGGGTGCGGTTGCCGCCGAGGTTCTGAAACATCGACTGCAGCTGCTGCTGCATCTCCTCCATGCCGGGCGGAGCCATGATCTCCACTCCCACCGGCAGCGCCCGCAGCTCGATCTCGATTTCGCGCTCGTCGAGCTCGTGCTCGCGCAGCATCTTGCGGAATTTCTGCCTTGTCTCCGAGTCGCGCGCCACGGCCGGCTCGTCGGTGGAGAAGCCCATCATGCGCGGCTTCGGCAGCAGCGTGTCGAGCACGCGCTCTTCGGCGGCATCGAGCGCCCGCTCGCGCACCTTGGCCATCTCCTGCTCGCGCGTGATCTTGACGGCCACGTCGGCCAGCTCCTTGACGATGGAGTCGACGTCGCGGCCGACGTAGCCGACCTCGGTGAACTTGGTCGCCTCCACCTTGACGAACGGCGCGTTGGCGAGCTTGGCGAGGCGCCGCGCGATCTCAGTCTTGCCGACGCCGGTCGGACCGATCATGAGGATGTTCTTGGGCGTGATCTCCTGGCGCAGCGGCTCCGCGACCTGCATGCGGCGCCAGCGGTTGCGCAGTGCGATCGCAACCGCGCGCTTGGCGGCATCCTGGCCGACGATGTGCTTGTCGAGCTCCTGGACGATCTGCCGCGGTGTGAGTGCGGATGACATGTGCTTACTTCGACTCCCCGCCCTTGCGGCCGTTGAGCTCCTCGACCACGAGGCTGCGATTGGTATAGATGCAGATGTCGGCGGCGATGTCGAGGGAACGCTCGACGATGGCGCGCGCCGACAGCTGCGAGTCCGAAAGGAGCGCGCGCGCCGCGGCGAGCGCGTACTGGCCGCCGGAGCCGATCGCCGCCACGTCGTGGTCGGGCTCGATGACGTCGCCGTTGCCCGAGATGATGAAGAGCTTCTCGGGGTCGCCGACCAGCAGCAGCGCCTCGAGACGGCGCAGGTAGCGGTCCGAGCGCCAGTCCTTGGCGAGCTCGATCGCTGCGCGGGTCAGGTTGCCGTACTTCTCGAGCTTGCCCTCGAAGCGCTCGAACAGGGTGAAGGCATCGGCGGTACCGCCGGCGAAGCCGGCCAGCACCTTGTCGCCGAAGAGGCGCCGTACCTTGCGGGCGTTGCCCTTCATGACGGTGCTGCCGAGGGTCACCTGGCCGTCGCCGCCGAGCGCCACGGCGCCGTTGCGCCGCACGCCGAGAATGGTGGTGCCGTGGGGATTGAAGACTGCCGGATCGCTCATAGGGTCCTCAGGGGGTTGCGAGCGGGCGGCGGAATCCCAGCCTTGGGGTCACTTCAGGCCTTGCGGCGCGCCCGCGGGTGTGCAGCGTCGTAGATGCGGGCCAGGTGCTGGAAATCAAGATGGGTGTAGATCTGGGTGGTGGAGATGTCGGCGTGCCCGAGCAGCTCCTGCACGCCGCGCAGCTCGCCACCCGACTCGAGCAGGTGCGAGGCAAAGGAATGCCTGAACAGGTGCGGGTGCACGTGCACGCCGAGCCCCTGGCGCCGCGCCCAGTAGCCGACCCGCGCCTGGATGGCGCGGGCACCGAGACGGCGGCCGCTGCGGCCGACGAACAGCGCGAGCTCGTCGGCGCGGGCCAGCGCGGTGCGCTCCTTGAGCCAGGCACGCAGCGCCGCGAGCGCCAGCCGTCCCACCGGCACGATGCGCGACTTGCGCCCCTTGCCGAGCACCCGCACGGTGCGATCCTTGAGATCGATGTCGCCGAGGTCGAGGGCCACGAGCTCGGCGAGCCGCAGCCCCGAGGAGTACAAGAGCTCCATCAGCGCGCGGTCGCGGGCGGTGAGTCCTCCGCCCGCCGGCAGCTGCAGCAGCCGCGCCATCTGGTCGGCATCGAGGGTCTGCGGCAGCCGCCGCGGCGCCTTCGGCG
>JASHVF010000079.1 GCA_030039615.1 Gammaproteobacteria bacterium
TCGAAGGCGCGCGCGTAGATCAGAGTCGCCGCGGCGTCGGCTTCGCCGCGGATGCGCAGCGCATCCTTCTCGGCGTCGGCGACGATCTCGGTCTGGCGCCGGTCGGCGGTCGCCTCGATGGTGGCATTGGCACTATCGCCCTCGGCGCGCAGCCGGTTGGCGGTGCGCTCGAAGCCCGCCTTCATGCTGTCGTAGACGCGCGCGGCGACGTCGTCCGGCAGATCGATGCGCTGCACGCGCACGTCGACCAGCTCGACCCCGAGGCGGTCGGCACTGGCGCTCGCCTGTCCGAACATCTCGCTGGTAACCGCGGCGCGCTCCGCGGACACGATCTGCTGCAGCGTGCGCTGCGCCACCACGCTCTTGATGCCGTCCTTGATGATGTCGGCGAGACGCGCGCCGGCCAGCTCCTCCTTGCCGCCGGCGGCGCTGAAGTACTGCACCGGATCCTTCACGCGCCACTTGATGTAGAAGTCGGCGATCACGCCGCGGTTGTCGTTGGTGAGGAAGGTCTCGCCGTTGTAGGACAGCGAGAGGATGCGGCGATCGAACTTGGTGACCACGTCCCAGGGCCACTTCATGTGCAGGCCCGGCGCGTAATGGCTGCCGGTGATGGCGCCGAACTCGGTGCAGATGGCGAGCTCGTTCTCGCTCACGGTAAAGAGCGACAGCCCGGCGATCACGGCCAGCACCACGATCACGAACACCGCCGGCAGCAATCGTCCGCTCATCAGCGCTCTCCCCGTCCGCGGGCCTCGATGGTCACCGACTCGGTCGGCTCCTTCGGGGTACCGCTCGCCGGCGGCTCGCCGCTCTCGACGCCGCCGCCGGTCATCTTGTCGAGCAGCTTGTCGATCGGCAGGTAAATCATGTTGTTGCCGGCGTGGCCGTCGATCAGCACCTTGTGGGCGCGCGCCAGCACATCCTCGATGGCCTCGATATACATGCGCCGGCGCGTCACCTCGGGTGCCTGGGCGTAGGCGGCCTGCTGTTGCGTGAAGCGCGCCGCCTGCCCTTCCGCGAGCGCCACGACCTGTGCCTTGTAGGCCTGCGCCTGCTGCTGGATGCGGCTCGCCGTGCCCTGTGCCTTGGGGATGATGCCGTTGGCGTAGGCCTCGGCTGCGAGGATCTTCTGCTCCCTCTCGGCCTGCGCCTTGTTGGCCTCGCGCTGCGAGGGAATGACCGCGTCCGGCACCTGTACGTCCTTGAGATTGACCGTCGTCACCGTGATGCCGGCGTCGTAGTTGTCGAGCACCCGCTGGATCAGCTCCTTGGCGCGACGCGTGATCTCGGGACGGGTGTTGCCGACCAGCACCTCATCGAGCGTGCTGCGGCCGACGACTTCGCGGATGGCGCTCTCGCTCACTTCGTTGAGCGTCGCGTCCGGATCCTTGACGCGAAACAGCTTCTTCACCGGGTCGGTGAACTGGTACTGCACGGAGTAGGTGAGATCGACCAGGAACACGTCGGAGGTCAGCACGCGCGACTTGAAGTCGCTCGAGTTGATGCTCACCACGTTGACCCGCGTGACCGTCTCGATGGGCCACGGCATCCGCCAGCCGATGCCGGGCGAGCGCACCGGCAGCACCAGGCGGCCGAAGCGCTGGATGACGCCGCGCTCGGGCAGGTTCACCTGGTAGAAGCCGCTCACCAGCCACAGCGCGACCACCACCAGGATCGCCACCACCAGCAGCGAGTTGCCCTCGCCGCCGCCGCCGCGCCACAGCGACTCGAGCCGGCGCTGCCAGCTCTTCAGGCGCTCGTCGAGGTCGGGCCCGGCACCCTGTCCCGGGCGGCGTCCCCACGGATTGTTCGGACCGCTTGGCTGATTCCACGGCATAGGGAAGGATCTGCGCCCTTGTCAGCTCAGCGCAGTTTGCCGGCGCTCACGGCGGTCGATGATTGTAGGTAGGCCCCCGAGGGGGCACAAGCCGTGTCGGCTTCCGCGAGCTCGAGGATCTGCACGCCCGCGGTGCGGGCGAGCTGCAACAGCTCCAGGTCCGGCAGCTCCACCGCGAGCTCGATCGAGCCGTCCGGCGCGCTCGCCTCCGCGCGCACCGCCTGCGCCGAGTAGAGCCGCGAGCGCAGCGCGCCGGCGCTCGCCGGCATCCTGAGGCGCGCGCGGCGCGCGAAGCGCGCCAGCCGCTCGGCCACCGCGCGTGTCAGCAGATCGAGTCCCGCGCGGCGCTCGGCCGAGATCCACACCGCGGTGGCGCGACCTTCCGCGTCGCGGTCGATGCGCGGGGGCAATTCCAGGCGGTCGATCTTGTTGTAGACGATGAGCTGCGGCAGCTCGCGCGCGCCGATCTCCTCCAGCACCGCGTCCACCTGGGCGAGCTGCTCGGAGCGGCGCGGGTTGCTGGCATCGACCACGTGCAGCAGCAGCGTCGCCGCGCGCGCCTCGGTGAGGGTCGACTGGAAGGCCGCGACCAGCTCGTGCGGCAGCTCGCGGATGAAGCCCACCGTGTCGGCAACCACCACCGCCGTGCCGCCCGGCAGCGAGATGCGGCGCACCGTGGGATCGAGGGTCGCGAACAGCTGATCCGCCACGTAGGCATCGGCACCCGTGAGCGCGCGGAACAGCGTCGATTTCCCGGCGTTGGTGTAGCCGACCAGCGCCAGCGAGGGCACCGGGATCTCGGCGCGCGTCTGCCGCCCGGTCTCGCGCTGCTGCTGCAGCTTCGCCAGGCGTTTGCCGAGCACGCGCACCCGCTGGCCGATGATGCGGCGGTCGGTCTCGAGCTGCGTCTCGCCGGGACCGCGCAGTCCGATGCCACCCTTCTGCCGCTCGAGATGGGTCCAGCCGCGCACCAGGCGGCTCGCGATGTGCTTCAGCTGCGCGAGCTCGACTTCGAGCTTGCCCTCGTGGCTGCGCGCCCGCTGCGCGAAAATGTCGAGAATCAGCCCGTTGCGATCCAGCACGCGCCGCTCGATGAGCTTCTCGAGATTGCGCTCCTGACTCGGCGAGAGCGCATGGTCGATGAGGATCACCTCGGCATCGTTCGCCAGCGCCACTTTCCTCAGCTCCTCGGCCTTGCCGCTGCCGACGAAGTAGCGCGGGTCGGGCCGTTCGCGCCGGCCGGTCACGGTCGCGACCGGCTGCGCGCCTGCGGAGAGCGCGAGCTGCCTGAACTCCTCGAGGTCCTCCGGATCGACGGGTGCGCCAACGCCTAAGCGCACCAGTACGGCGCGCTCACCGGATCGCGGGCGCTCGAACACTAAGGTTACCCAGGGGCAAGGACATTATTCGGCGGGCGTCTCCGGGCCGTGCTCACCGCCGTCCTCTGAAGACAGGCGCACGTTGCGCGCGGGCACCACCGTCGAGATGGCGTGCTTGTAGACCATCTGGCTGACACTGTTCTTCAGCAGCACGACGAACTGGTCGAAGGAATCGATCTGGCCCTGCAACTTGATGCCGTTCACCAGGTAGATGGAAACCGGTACGCGCTCCTTACGCAGGGCGTTCAGAAAGGGGTCCTGGAGAGACTGTCCTTTGGCCATAGGGTTCTCCTTGTTTTGTATAGATTTCGTATTCTTGGGACAGGCGAGGGACCGCGCCCGGCGCTTCCCTGTTCCGCGATCCTCTTGGATTCAAGCAAATACCCCCGCCAAAAAGGCAGGGCACCGACTTATGCATCTTAACATGCCGGCCCGCTGCGCAGCCCCAGCGCCGACAGGTTATGACATATATCCGCCTTCCATGACGGCAGCGCGTCAGGGCGGAGCCACTCGCCGCGTTTTTCGGCGCGCATCCAGGTGAGCTGGCGCTTTGCCAGTTGGCGCGTTGCGACAAGCGCGCGCCGGCCGGCCTCCGCGAAGCCGTAGGCCCCCTCGAGGTGCGCCCACAGCTGGCGGTAGCCTACCGCGCGCATCGAGGGGTGGGCGGCGGTGAGATCCCCCCGTTCGCGCAGCCGCCTCACCTCCTCGAGAAAGCCGCCGGCCAACATACCCTCGAGGCGACGCCCTATACGCTCGTATAGAACGGCCCGATCGGGCGGGCATAGCATCCAGTAGCGCACCTGGTAGGCGCTGAGCGGACTCTCCGTGGCGCGCCGCAGCTCGGAGAGCGGCCGGCCGGTCGCATGGCACACCTCGAGTGCGCGCTGGATACGCTGCCTGTCGTTCGGCGCAATGCGCGCGGCGGCCGCCGGATCGAGCCGGGCGAGCTCGGCGTGGAGCGAGGGCCAGCCGTGCGCGGCCGCGCGTGCATCGAGCTCGGCACGCAGCTCCGGCCGCGCCTGCGGCAGCTGCGCCAGCCCATCGAGCAGCGAGCGCAGGTACAACATCGTGCCGCCGACCAGCAGTGGCACCCGGCCGCGCGCGTGGATGGCGCGGATGCTCTCGAGGGCATCGGCGACGAAGCGGCCGGCGGAGTAGCTTTCAGCCGGATCGCAGATGTCGATGAGGTGGTGGGGCAGGCGCGCGCGCACCTCGCGCGACGGCTTTGCGGTACCGATGTCGAGCCCGCGGTACACCAAGGCCGAGTCCACGCTCACGATCTCGACCGGGGCGCTTTCGGCGAGCCTTACGGCCCATTCCGTCTTCCCCGCTCCGGTGGGACCGCAGAGCAGCAGCACGGGCAGCCGCGCGGAGGCGACACCCGGGACCCCCACTCAGCGCCCCCTGAGGAACAGCTGATCGAGCTGCTGCAGCGACAGACGGGTCCAGGTGGGCCGCCCGTGATTGCACTGGTTGGCGCGCTCGGTCGCCTCCATCTGCCGCAGCAAGGCGTTCATTTCGGGGAGCGTCAGGCGCCGGTGCGCATGGATCGCAGTGCGGCAGGCGAGCGTCCCGAGGAAGCGATCCGCCGCGGCCTCGAGGTGATGCGTGCCGGTATCGAGCGCGAGATCGCGTACCAGCGCGCCTACCAGCTCGCGCACGTCACCGCCGTCGAGCAACGCCGGCACGCGGCGCACCGCAAGCCGCGTGGTCCCGAGCGCGTCGAGCTCGAAACCGGCGCGTTCCCAGTCGGCACGCGCTTCCAGGACAGCCCCGAGCTCGTGCTCTTTCAGCTCGATGACCAGCGGCTCGAGCAGCAGCTGCGAGGCGGGTGCCGCCCGCTGGCGCTCGGCCTTGAGCTGCTCGTAGAGCACACGCTCGTGAGCCGCATGCATGTCGACCAGCACCAGGCCTTCGCGGTTCTGCGCGAGGATATAGACACCGTGCA
Organism: Gammaproteobacteria bacterium; assembly: GCA_030039615.1. GTDB lineage: Bacteria > Pseudomonadota > Gammaproteobacteria > Steroidobacterales > Steroidobacteraceae > 13-2-20CM-66-19. Next base: position 5,168 of record JASHVF010000079.1, read on the forward strand.
GCTGCGCGAGCGCCGTACCGAGCGGCTGCTCCCCGGCGAGCGGCGCCGCCGGCGGCTGGGCGCCGCCGCTCTCGCGCACCAGCGCGTGCAGCGCCCAGGGATCGCGCCCG
>JASHVF010000080.1 GCA_030039615.1 Gammaproteobacteria bacterium
GCCGCGCGGGGGGCAGCGCCGCATCGAAAGCCGCCGCGGCGCGCCTCACGCCCTGACGGGTCCGGCGGCGCGCGCATTGACGCGCGCGGCCAGCAGCCAGACGAGACCCGCGACGATCACCGCCGCCGGCACGATGAGTACCGCCTGCCCGAGCGAGCTCAGATCCGAAAGCCTGCCGATGATGAGCGGCGAAGGCACATCGCCCAGCAGGTGAATCGCGAACATGCTGAGGGCTATGGCGGAGGCGCGCTCGAGCGGCCCGGAGACGTTGACGATCGCCGCGTTGATGGGTCCGGTCGACATGAACAGCAGCAGCTCCGCGACGAAGATCGCCGGGTAATAGAGCGCCGGCGCGGGCGCGGTCAGGGCCACGACGGCGCACGGCGCGGCCAGCAGCGTCACGACGCCCGAGAACCACAGGTATCCCTGCCGGCTGCGCTTGAGAAAGTAGTCGCCCAGCCAGCCGCCGACGAAGGTGCCGAGGAAGCCGGTCACGATCACGATCGCGCCGAAGCCGGTGGTGGCCTGAGTCATCGGCACGTGGCGCACGCGCTCGAGAAAGCTCGGCATCCAGAAGGCCAGCCCGCCGAGGGCGAAGGTATAGGCGGCATAGCCGAGCACGATGACCATGTAAGGCCAGCGCCGCAGCAGCTCGCGGTAGATTGCCAGCGCACCGCGCTCAGTGCCCGCGCCGGAGCGCGCCGCCGCAGACACCTCCTGCGCTCCGCGCGGCGGATCCGGCAGCCGCAGCACGGCCAGCGCCAGTGCCACTCCGGGCACCCCGGCTACGAAAAACGCTGCACGCCAGCCGAAGTGTGCGCCCACCTGCCCGCCGACGATGTAACCGAGCGCCGCGCCCACCGGGATCGCCATGTTGAGAACGGCGTACACCCGCCCGCGCGCCTCGCGCGTGAAGCAGTCGGCGAGCAGCGCCGGCGCGATCGCCACATAGGCGGCCTCGCCGATGCCCACCAGGGCGCGCCCGGCGAGCAGCTGCGGAAAGCCGTGCGCCAGTCCCGAGAGCGCGGTCGCGAGACTCCACACCAGCACGCCGAGCGCGATCGGGCGGGTGCGCGAGCCGCGATCGCCCCAGGCGCCGAACACCGGCGCCGCGATCGTGTACACGAGCAGGAAGGCGGGCATCAGCCAGCCGAGCTGCGTGTCGCTGAGCGTCATGGCGCTCTTGAGCGGGCTGGCGATCGCCGACACGACGTAGCGATCGAGATAATTGACGAGGTTGATCGCTGTCAGCACGCCGAGCGCCCAGAGCGCTGCCCGCCGAGAGGGAATCGCGGTGCTCACGCGCCGGACTTTAGCGAAAAGCCGCGGCCGGCGCCTGCCGGCCTGTGCCGCACCTAGGCGGGCGCGAGCTTGAGGCGCTCGAGGTACTGCCGCACGGGATCGCGAAAGCCCTCGCTGCTGGTGACCGTGGTGCCGCCGGCGACCACCAGGATGAAGTCCCCGCGCGGTGTGCGGCTGACCTCCCGCACGTGGCTCATGTTCACCAGGCACGAGCGGCTGATGCGCAGCATCGGCTGCGTCTGGAAGGAGCGTTCGGCCTGCTGCAGCGTGCTGCGCGCGTGGAAGGTCTCGCGGCCGATGGTGAGGCGCACGTAGTTGCGGTCCGCCTCGACGACCTCGACCTGCGACACCTCGAGCATGTGCATGCGGCTGCCGGCCTCGGCCAGCACGCGCGGCTGTGCGTCGGCGCGCGCGCGCACGCCGCGTTCCAGCTGCTCGAGCAGCGACTCGAACGCCAGGCGTCGGTCGCTGCTGCTCTGCGCCGCCCGCCGCCGGCGCACGCGCGCGGCGGTCGCCTTGAAGCGCGCATCGTCAAATGGCTTGAGCAGATAGTCCACCGCACTCACCTCGAAAGCCTCGAGCGCATAGTGGTCGTAGGCGGTCACGAATACGATGAGCGGCAGCGTCTCGGGGTCGAGCGCGCGCGCCAGCGCCATGCCGGTCATCGAATCCATCTGGATATCGAGGAACAACACTTGCGGCGGGCGGGCGTGGATCGCCTCGAGCGCCGCGCGGCTGTCGCCGTATTCCCCGATCACCTCGAGATCGCCCTCGCGCTCGCAGCACTCGCGCACCGCGCGCCGCGCCGCCGGCTCGTCGTCGACGATGATCACCTGCATCATTGCTCGGCGTCCGGCGGGCTGCGCACGCCGCCTTCCGGCCCGTCACGCAGCAGCGGCAGGCGGATCTCCGCCAGCCACTGCTGATCCTCGCCCGGGCCGGCGCTGAAGCCGGCGCGCTCGCCGAACTGCACCGCGAGCCGCTCGCGCACGTTGGCGAGCCCGATGCCCGGTCCGTGCAGCCCCTGCCAGGACGGCGCGAGGTTGTTGACCACCCGCAGCACCAGCGTCTCGCCCGCGACCTGCGCCTCGACGCGCACGCTCACGGCGCCGTCGTGGCCGGCGAGCCCGTGCACCACCGCGTTCTCCACCAGCGGCTGCAGGATCAGACTCGGCACCCAGGCGAGCGGCACGCCGTCGCGCGCCGGCACGGAGATGCTCAGCCGGTCGGCGAAGCGCCGCTGCTGCAGCTGCAGGTAGAGCTGCACGAACTGCAGCTCGTCGCCCAAGCGTGTGAACTCGCGCTCGCCCGCGGTCAGCAGGCGGCGCAGCAGGTCGCCGAGCTGCACCACCATGGCCTGCGCGGCCGGCGGATCCCAGGCGATCTGGCCGCGGATGGTATGCAGCAGATTGAAGAGGGTATGTGGCGAGAGCTGCATGCGCAGCGCCGCGAGGTGTGCCGCGGCGAGCGCGCGCTCGAGCGCCGCCGAGCGTAGCTGCGAATCGCGCAGCCGCTGGTAGAAACCGAAGCTGGTGATCAGCGCCAGCCCGAAGCCATAGGTGACGAGGAAGGTGGTCGCGCTCGCGATCCAGGTCGGTACCGCCGGGCCGGCGAAGAAGTCCTGCCAGGTCTCATAGCTCCTGTCCATGCCGTGGGTGATGCCGGTGGTGCCGTGCCACTCGCCCATGAACATCTCGCCGATCACCAGCGCCGGCGCCGCCAGCACCGCGAAGCCGAGCGCGCAGGACAGCTGGATCGGCAGCGTGCGCCACAACGGCCGCCAGCCGATGCGCAGCGAGGTCCACGCGCACAGGATAAAGAGCGGATAAAGGATCAGGTGCTGCACCAGGCGCGCGTCCCAGGGCGCGAAGAAATCCGTCACGTTGAGCGACTTGAGGCTCTCGCCCATGGTGTTGGCGTACATGAGGTTCGAGAGCGCGACGTAGATCCAGAAGCCCGACAGCACCGCGAGCTGCGGCCAGAAGTTGCGGCGCGCGCGCGCCGCCCGTCGCTCGCCCGCCGCATCGCCGTCGCGTGCGACGCCGAGGAACTCGGGAGTGATCCGCTCGAGTGGGGAAACGCTCATTGAATGCCAGCATAGCCTACGCCTGAACGCGTTCCAGTGCCGCCTGCCAGCGCGCAGGGACGATCCCGTCGATGCGCGGGACGAACCCGAGTGCCGCGAATCAAGCGCCGCCCGCCACGGCGCCCGGCGCTGCGGCGCGCCGCGCCGCGCGGTACGAAGCCGTCAGCGTCGGGGATCAACGCGTTGCCGGCTGCCTTTAAACCCAACGGCCTTCCTGGGAATCTGATCATCAGCGTCGCGAAGGTCGTGACGCTTTTAGGGACCCGCAACTCATGTCCAAGAAGGAGACCGCCATGACCTCCGCCACGCTCAACCTCGCCGCGCGCGTGCGCACCGCCACCGCCTTCGCGCTGCTCGCCGCCTGCGTCTCGGTAGCCGCCAGCGGCGCGGCGCACGCCGGCGCGAATTCCGCCGAGGCACCCGCACTCAAGGTGCGCTACAACGATCTCGACCTCGCTACCGAGCACGGCTCGCTCGCCCTCTACGGCCGCATCGTCGCCGCCGCAGCGCAGGTGTGCGCCGCCGACGACATTCGCGATCTCGGAGCCGTCGCTGCCGCACGCGCCTGCCGTCAGCAGGCGATCGCCAGGGCGGTGCGCGAGGTGCACAGCGCGCGCCTCGCCGCGGTGTACGCCGCGCAGCTGCGTCAGAGCTGAGGAGCGCGTCGCGCGTGGAGTCGCACGGGCGGCCGAGGACCGGTCGCCCGTGCGACGCAGCGCAGCCGCTAGAGCCGCGCGCGCACGAACAGCATGAATGAGGTCGGCCGGTACCCGTAGGTGCCGTTGAGCGCGGCGGGATAGCTGTAGGTAGTCGCGAGCCCGCCGACGCCGAAACTCGCGGATTCGAGCTGCGCGAAATCGTAGATGTAGCCGAGCGACAACGCGTTCACCATGAAGCTCGCGCCGTAGAGCGGCGCTCCCGGAAGAAACAGCTCGTCCTTGGCGACGTGCTCGGCGCGGGCGAACAGCGTCTGCGCCGTCGACAGCTTGAGTGCCGACTCGAGCAGTGCGCCGTTGGTGGCGCGACCCTGCGACGGTGCGTCCCGTCCCCACGCGAGCGTCGTCTGCCACCACTGCCCGAGCGCGTGCGAGTTATAGCTGACCGAGGCGGTGGTGCGCTGCACGTCGATCCCGGGCTCGAGCTGCTCGGGGCTCACCAGATGGCCGCTGCTGATCTGCATGGAGAGATCGGCGCCTGCGTTCCAGGTGAGGCGCGCGGCGTACGAATCGAGCGGCCGGATTTCGACGTCGTAGCGATGCTGGTCGGGCTCGCGTCCGTTGAAGGCCGAGGCGTCGAGCTTGAACTCTCCGAACACATATCCGGCGGTGACCACACCGTAGGAGATGTGCGTCGAGTCGAGCCAGTGGTGTGTCAGGGGCGCCTCGGGATCGTCCTCGGACGACAGCCGATGCACGAACGCGGTCGGCCCGAGCGCGGGCTCGCCCGCCGGGCCGGCGTACAGGAACACCGAGCTGCGCGCGGACAGATTGCGGCTGTAGCTCGCGGCGGCCTCCCCCAGCAGGTTGTGCGGGTGCTGGCGGTCGATGAGCGGCACGCGGCCGTCGGCCGTCTCGCCGGTCTGAAAGAGGAGCGGATAACCGCTCGCGCCCATGAGCGGATCGCTGGAGAGCATGAGCCGCAGGCCCAGCGCCCCGTCGGCGAGCTCGCGGCGCGCCATCAGCATCAGCATGCTGGTGGGGAAGGTCTGCGCGGCGCCGCGCGGCCCGCCCTGATCGTCGTAGATCACGTCCGCGTAGCCATGCAGCATGGTCATCCACGCGCCCGCCATCCACTGGTAGCCCTCCATGGGCGTGGAGTCGGGCTGCCAGCTGGTGCCGGAGGCCTCGCGCATCATGTCGTAGGAACCGTAGAGCCCCGCCATCTGCGCGGCCAGCCCAGGGGCGTGCAGCACCGCCAGCGTCGCTGGAAGGGCGAGGAGAAGGCCGCGGACCGCTGCGCGCATCGGCCGGCATGCTGCCGGATTGGCGCCCCGGCATCCACAAGCAACGCGAGCAAAAAAAAAGGCGACCCGATCAGGGGTCGCCCAGGGGGGGATCTGTCAGCTGGTTCAGGCGGCCTTCTTGGTGCCCGCGGCCCGGCCCGCGGCCTCGGTCGCGAAGCTGTTGACCGACTCCTGCACCTCGGTGGCCAGGCTCGAGAACTCCTGCGCGCGGGCGCGGAGCTTCTCGCTCAACTGGTTGCCGAGCTCCGCCTGCTTGGCGAGCAGGTCGGCTACCGCCTGGTTGCCGACCGCGGCGCGCGCGCTGAGGGCGGCCTTCGCCTGAGCGAGCCCGGCCTCCAGGCAGTCACCGGCCACGGCATAGTGGAAACGCGCGAAACGCTCGAGCGCCTTGAAGCCCTCCTGCTGCGCCTTGGTGAAGGATGCGAACGTGTCCTTGTAGGACTCGAGCCAGGTGTTGAGGTCGTAGGTGCGCGTGGTCATGGCGGTTCCTCGGGCGGCGGTCTGACGGGTCGATGGGCGGATTTTACTCCAGTTTGTATGCATTGCAAGAGAAATATATGAATCCAGCAGGGATAAGTCTATATATATGATATTTAATACTTTAATCATCTATTAACAGTCCTTTAATAGAACTGTCTTGTGCGATGCATACTCCCACCAATCGTGGCAGGACCGGCCGGCTGGCGGTTGCTAAGATGATTAGATGTCCATGAATAAAATGCCGGTAGCAGACCTGGCGAAGCACGTCGGCGAGGAGATCGGCGTCTCCTCGTGGATCCTGCTCGACCAGACACGCATCAACGAGTTCGCTCACTGCACGAGCGACCATCAATGGATTCACGTCGACGCCGAGCGCGCCGCGCGCGAGGGACCCTTCGGCGGCACGATCGCGCACGGCTTCCTCACCCTGTCATTGCTCGCGCCGACGAGCTTCGAGGTGCTGCTGACGCGCATCACGCCGAAGTCGGTCGTGAATTACGGCCTCGACAAGGTGCGTTTCGTGGCGCCGGTGCGCTCGGGCAAGCGCGTGCGCAATCACATCCGCATCGCCTCCGTGGAAGACAAGGGCAGCGGGCGCTACCTGGTGACCACCGAGAATACGATCGAGATCGAAGGCGAGACCAGGCCGGCGCTCACCGCGAGCGCGCTCGCCATGTTCATGGCCTGAGCGTCGCCGCGGGCGCTCAGGCCCGCATGCGGCTGCCGTCGGGATCGAAGGGTGCCGCCGTGAGCCGCGTGGCCGGGCGGCGCTCGCCGAGGATCTCGATCTCGAACCCCGTGTCGTGCCCGGCGTACTCCTTCGGTACGTAGCCGAGCGCGAGCGAGCGTTGCACGCTGTATCCGAATGTACCCGAGGTCACCCAGCCGACCACCCGACCCTCGTGCCAGATCGGCTCATCGCCGCTCGCATCGGCATCGCGAGCCTCGACCGCAAACGCCAGCAGCCGCAGCTTGCCGCCGCTTTGCTGCTCCTCGAGCGCGGCGCTGCGTCCGATGAAATCCTCCTTTTTCAGGTCCACGAAGCGACCCAGCCCCGCCTCGTACGGCCCGTAGATGGGCCGGTACTCGCGCGCCCAGGTGCCGAAGCTCTTTTCCAGCCGCATGGCATTGAGCGCACGCCCGCCGAAGAGCTTGAGTCCCTGCTCGGCGCCCGCGCCGCGCAGCAGCTCATAGAGCGCACGCTGGTAATCGCTCGTCACCCAGATCTCGTAACCCAGGTCGCCGGTGAAACTGATGCGGCCGACGAGCGCCGGTATCATGCCGACGTCCATGCGGCGGAACGTGAGGAACGGGAACGCCGCAGTCGACAGGTCCTCGTGGGTCAGGCTCTGCAACAGTGCGCGCGAGTTCGGACCCGCGACCGAGAGACCGGTGTACTGCATGGCGCAGGGCCGCACGCTGACGCCGGGAGGCGGCGCGTGGCGCTCGAACCAGCGCCGGTAGTAATCCTCGGCGGCGTAGGTACACACCAGCAACACGCGGTCCGCGGCCACACGCGCCATGGTGAAGTCGCCGATCAGCTTGCCGCGCTCGTTCAGCATCGGGGTGAGAGCGATGCGCCCGACTTTCGGCACCCGGTTCGCCATCAGGTGCGACAGCCACTCCTCGGCGCGCGCGCCCGTGACCTCGAACTTGCCGTAGTTGGAGATCTCGAGCAGCCCGACGCGCTCGCGCACCGCCTGGCACTCGGCCGCTACGTGCGGGTGCGCGTTGGAGCGGTGGAAGGTGATGGTTTCGCTCGCCTCGGCGGCAGAAGGCGCAAACCAAAGCGCATGCTCGAGGCCGCAGTAATCGCCAAATACGGCGTGCTCGGCCCCGAGACGCTCGTAGATCGGCGTGGTGCGCAGCGGCCGTGCCGCGGTCAGCTCCTCGTTCGGAAAACGGATCCGGAAACGCCGCGAGTAGTTCTCGCGCACCTTGGCGTTGGTGTAGGCGAGCGTCGCCCAGTCGCCGTAGCGCGCAACGTCCATCCCCCAGATGTCCGCGCCCGGATCGCCATCGACCATCCAGCGCGACAACGCGAGCCCTACCCCGCCGCCCTGGCTGAAGCCCGCCATCACGCCGCAGGCGACCCAGAAATTCCTGAGGCCCCGGATCGGGCCGACGAGCGGGTTGCCGTCCGGCGCGAAGGTGAAGGGACCGTTCACCACCTTGCGGATGCCCGCCTCACCGAGTGCCGGGAAGTGCTCGAAGCCCACCTCGAGGCTCGGCGCGATGCGCTCGAGGTCGTTCGGCAGCAGGCTCTGTGAGAAGTCCCAGGGCGTCTGGTAGGGCGACCACGGCACCCCGGCGCGCTCATAGGTGCCGAGCAGCATGCCGCCGCGCTCCTGGCGCGTGTAGATCTCGCCCTCGAAGTCGATGCAGTGCAACTGCTCCTTCTGTCCCTTGAGTGCCGGGATGTCCTCGGTGATCAGGTACTGGTGCTCCATGGCGAGGATCGGCAGCTCGAGTCCGACCATGCGGCCGACCTCGCGCGCCCACAGTCCGCCGGCATTGACGACGTGCTCGGCGTGCACGTTGCCGTGATCGGTGACCACGTCCCAGGTGCCGTCGGCGCGCGGCTTGAGGGCGGTGACGCGCGTGTGGCGCACCACCTCGGCGCCGCCGATCTGCGCCGCCCTGGCGTAGGCGTGCGTGACGCCATAGGGATCGACGTGCCCCTCGATCGGATCATAGAGCGCGCCGACGAAGTGCTCCTTGTTCATGAGCGGAAAGAGCCGAGCGGCTTCATCCACCGAGACGATCTCGAGCTCCATGCCGAGATAGCGGCCGCGGGCCTTGGCCATCTTCAGCCACTCGAGCCGCGCGCGCGTCCCGGCCAGCATGATGCCGCCGGTGAGATGCATGCCGCACGACTGCCCGGAGATCCGCTCGATCTCCTTGTAGAGATTGATGGTGTACTGCTGCAGCTTGGCGACATTCGGGTCGCCGTTGACGGTGTGCATGCCGCCGGCGGCGTGCCAGGTCGAGCCACAGGTCAGCTCGCCGCGCTCGATCAGCAGCACGTCCTTCCAGCCGGCCTTCGTCAGGTGGTACAGAACGCTCACCCCCACCACGCCGCCGCCGATCACCACCGCCCTGACGTCGTTCCTCACCGCGCCTCCGCTTCAGTCACTCGTTCGATACCGCGAGCTGCACCGCCGGCGCCGCTCCCCGGTTGCCGCCGCGGCTGCCGAAACGCTCGATGATCCAGGAGCGGAACAGCGCAATTGCCGTATCCGCGAGCCCGTCGGGATGCGTGATCAGGTAGTAGCCGTAGCCGTCGTCGAGGATGGCGTCGAAGGGCTTGACGAGGCGCCCGAGACGGATCTCCTCGGCGAACAGATTGGTATCGAGCACGGCGATCCCCTGTCCGCTGAGCGCGTACTGCGCCGCCAGCACCGCGGTATCGAACACCATGCCGCGCTCGACGTCGACACCCGCGAGGGCGTTCTGCCGCGCGAACTCCGCCCAGAAATGGTGCCGCGGCGCATCCGCAACCCTGACGTGGATCAGCTCATTCGCCCGGATGAAGGCGGCGAGGTCCTTGCCCTGGTGCGTGGCGGCGATGTTTGGATGGCAGACGATCGCCTGCCGGACCGACCAGAGCAGATCGGTCACGAGGTCGCTGACCGAGGGCTTCGAGTAAACCACCGCCACGTCGACGTCGCCGAGCGGGGGCCCGACCCCGTACGGGCTGATGAGATCGATATCGACCTCGGTGCTGGCGCGGCGGAAGTCCTGCAGGATGGGAACGGCGAGCTGTACGGCGAAGCTCGGCGGCATCTGGACCCGCAACGTGCGCTGCACCGGAGCGCCTTCGTTGCGGATGTCCTCGAGTGCGTACTCGAGGCGATCGAAGGACCTGACCACCGCCGGCAGCAGGTGCTGCCCCGCCTTGGTCAGGGCGAGCGCGTGCGGCCGCCGCTCGAAGAGCTGCACTCCGGTGAGGCGCTCGAGCGCGATCACGTGCCGCGAGAGGGCGCTTTGCGAGATGAGCAGCGCGTTGGCCGCCGCGGTGAAGCTCCCGTGCTTGGCCACGCCCTCGAAGGCGCGCAGGGCGTTGAGGGGCAGCCACCGCCGGTCGATTGCTTTTTTGTCCATCGCTTTACTCGGCCTCCGAGAGCTCGAGCGCCTCAGGCCTTGTCGCGGTACTCCGTCTGGATCCTGCGGATCATCTTGTCGGTGCCGAAGAACGCGTGCTTCGACATGTCGGCGCTGTAACGGCTCGCCGGCGGGTGGCGGCCGATGCCCTCGGCGAGCGCGCGGATGTGATGCGGCCCGGCACCGCAGCAGACGCCGAGATAACGCACGTCGAGCGCGAGCGCCTCGCGCCCGAAGTCGAAGATCTCCGCGCGCGTCGCGACGAAAGGATCGAGGCCGACCGGGAAGGCACGCTGGTTGTTGCAGCAGGCGTCGGTGAGCGACATGAAGGACGGCTGCTGCGTCGTGGTGCGGTACGGCACCGGCAGCGCCGCGACGTGGCACTTCACCGCCTGACGGATGTCGCGGATCATCGGCATCATGGTCGCCGGCCCGCGGTGACAGTTGAGCCCGACCACGTCGGCCCCGGCCTGCTCGAGGCGGCGGCAGCCCTCGGCCGGCGTCAGGCCGTCGCGCAGGATCGCTTCCTGGTGCATGGCGAACGTCACCACCGCGGGCACCCTGGAGTGGCGCTTGATGGCCTTGAGGGCGAGCTCCGCCTCGCCGACCCAGGCGAAGGTTTCGGCCACGAAGTAGTCGACGCCCGCCTCGACGGCCCAGCCGACCTGCTCATCGAAGATCCGCTCGACCTCCTTGATCGCCTGCGCGTCGTGCGGATCGTAGATGTTGGTATTGCACAGATCGCCGGCGAACAGCGTGCCGGTGCTGCGCGCCACTTTCCTGGCAATTGCGAGCGCCGCGCGATTCATGGGCACCAGATCCTTCTCGCGGCCGATGACGCGCAGCTTCTCGCGGTGGACGTAGTAGGTGAGCGCCTCGGTCACATCCGAGCCCGCATGCACGAAGTCGAGGTGCAGCTGCTCGACGACCTCCGGGTGCTCGAACAGCACCTCGGGCACGAAGGCTCCGGCCTGCAGATATCCGCGGCGCTCGAGCTCGAACACGTAGCCTTCCGCGCAGATCACCGCACCCGCCTTGAGGCGCCCCAGCAGGTCACGCTCGACGTCCCGGCCCTTGCTCGCGCGCTTCACCTGCTTGACGCGCACCCGCGCGCGTTGCGGCTTGGCGGACTTGGCCTGCTTCTTCGCCTTGACTGGCATGGAACTCTCCGGGCTGGTGTGTCACGTGAACGATGTCATTCTAACCGCGGATCCTCAGCCTGCGTAGCCGATGCACACGGCGCCGAGCATCACCGTGAGGCATACCAGTACGCGGCGCACGGTGAGCGCCTCGTCGAGAAACACGCGACCGATCAGCACCGAGAAAGCGATCCCGGTCTCGCGCAACGCCGAGACCGCGCCCGCATTCCCCAAAGCGAGCGCGGCGATGATGGCCCCGTAGCTGCCGAAAGAAAGCAAGCCGCCCGCCAGCGCCTTCGCCGCATCGCGCCTTCCGAGGTCGAGCGCGAGCTTGCCGCGGATCAGCGCCAGACCCGCCGGCATCAGCAAGCCGTAGATCACCCAGATCCAGGCGGCGTACGACTGCGGGCCGGCCGCAAGGCGCACGCCGAGCGCGTCCGTGGTGATGAAGGCCGCGGCACACAGCGCGGCGAGGACCGCGAGCCCCAGCGGCTTGTGCTGGCCGCGCCCGCCGTGGATGGCGAGGCTGAGGATGGCGGCAGAGATCAGCGCGACACCGCAGAGCGCCATGGCGCTCAGGCGCTGACCCGCGAGTGCGAACCCGCCGAGCGTCACGAGCGTCGGCACGCTGCCGCGTACGATCGGGTAGATCTGACCGAGCTCGCCGTGGCGGTAGGCGTGCGCGAGCACGAAGCTGTACATGACCTGCAGCAGCGCCGAGACGCCGAGGTACGGCCAGCTCGCCGGTGCCGGGACCGGCAGCAGCCACACGAGCGGCAGCGCGGCCACGGTGGTCGCAAAGCTCATGACGGTGACGAACTGCAGCCGATCGGCGCCGCTGCGCAGCACCGCATTCCAGCTTGCGTTGCATATTGCCGCCGCCAGAGCCAGCGCGATCACCAGGGGGCTCAACGGCTCGCCCCCGCGCAAGCACTGGTGGCATGATGGCGCCGATGCATCTCGTCCAGCGGCCCCGGCCGCGCACCGTGACCGCCTGCGTGCTCATGCTGCTCAGCGCGAGCGCCGCGGCGCACGCCGCGGCACAACCGGGCGCAGCCGACGCGCAGCAGCAGCCGCCCTCGATCGCCGCAGCCGTCGCCGCCCCGGACCGCTACGGAGCGGATGCCGCCCAGCGGGTGCTGCGCGCCGGCGGCAACGCGGTGGATGCGGCGGTCGCCCTCGCCTTCACGCTCGCGGTGACCTACCCGGAGGCCGGCAACCTCGGCGGCGGTGGCTTCGCGACGGTTTGGGTCGAGCGCAAGGCCTACTTTCTCGACTACCGGGAGACCGCGCCGCACGGCGCCGGCGCCGGCATGTATCTCGACGGCCACGGCAACCTCATCCCGGACGCCAGCACCGTGGGTGCCGGAGCTGCCGCGGTGCCGGGGACGGTGGCGGGCCTGTGGGAGCTGCACCGCCGCTTCGGCCGCCTGCCCTGGAGCGTCGATCTGGCGCCCGCGATCCGCTACGCGCACGAGGGATTCCGCGTCAGCCCGATGCTGGTCGCGCTGCGCGACACGCGCGCCCGCGAGCTGCGCGGCCGCACCAACTTCGGCAACTACTTCGGCCCGCTCAGCGCCGACACATTGTTGCGTCAGCCCGAGCTGGAAGAGACGCTCAAGCGCATCGCCGCCGACGGACCGCATGGCTTCTATGCCGGGCGCACCGCCGAGCTGATCGTCGCCGAGATGACACGCGACCATGGGCACGTCACGGCTGCCGACCTCGCGGCCTATAAGCCGCTGTGGCGCGAGCCGCTCGAGGGGGACTGGGCGGGCTACCACGTGATCACGGCGCCGCTGCCGAGCTCGGGCGGCATCGCGCTGCTGTCGCTGCTCGCCATGAAGCACGACCTGGCGCGCGCCTTCGCAGGTGTGCCGCTCAACTCGGCGCAATACGTGCATCTGCTGGCGGAGATGGAAAAGCGTGTTTTTGCCGATCGGGCCGCGTACCTCGGCGACCCCGACTTCAGCCACGCGCCGGTGGCGCAGCTGCTCGATCCGGCATACCTCGAACGCCGCGCGCGCGAAGTGAGTACCGGCGTACCGACGCCGACCGCTGCGGTACAGCCGGGCCTCGCCGCGCACCACAACACCTCGCATTTCTCGGTGGTCGACCGCGTCGGCAACGCGGTCTCCAACACCTACACCCTCAACGACGACTTCGGCTGCGGCGAGGTGGTGACCGGCGCCGGCTTCCTGCTCAACAACGAGATGGATGACTTCTCGGCGAAGCCGGGCGCTGCGAATATCTACGGCGTGGTCGGGAGCGATGCCAACGCAATACAGCCCGGCAAGCGCCCGCTCTCGACCATGACTCCGACAATCCTCACCGACCACGGGCGCGTGGCGCTCGTCATCGGCACTCCCGGCGGCTCGCGCATCGCCGCCTGGATCTTCCAGGTGATCACCGACTGGCATGATTTCAACATGCCGCTCGCCGCCGCCGTGACCGCGCCGCGCATCCACCACCAGCTGCTGCCGCCCGACACGCTGTTCGAGGAGCCCTACGCGGGGCTCGACCCCATGGTGCGCAGCGCACTCAGTGCGCGCGGCTACAAGTTCGTCAAGCAGGGCTGGAACGGCGACATCGAAGCGATCGCGGTCGGCGCCGCCGGCACCGAAGCGGCGGCCGACCCGCGCGGCCGCGGCGTGGCACGCGTGCTGGGCAATGGCGCCCGCTGACCTCACGAGCGCAGGCGCACGTTGTCGGGGTCGTAGAGCGGCTCGCGCGCTACCAGAGCGCGGCAGCGCTCACCGAGGATCTCCACCTCGAGCTCGGTGCCGGGATCGGTGAGTTCGGCGCGCAGGTAGGCGAGCGCGATGCTGCGTTTCAGGCGATAGCCGTAGCCCCCCGAGGTCACGAGCCCCACCCGCTCACCGCCGCGGTACACGATCGAGACCGGCGCGGCATCCGCGGCGCGCGCCTCGACCAAAAGCGGCACGAGCCGCTCCCCCACTCCCGCGTCCGCCTGGCGCCGCAGCGCCGCGCGGCCGACGAAGTCGGCCTCCTTCTCGAGGCGCACGAAGCGCTCGAGCCCGGCGGAGAGCGCCGTGTACTCGCTGGTGAGATCCGCCTTCCAGCTGCGGTAGCACTTCTCGAGCCGCAGGCTCTCCACGGCATAGAGACCAAAGTGCCCCAGCTCGAGATCGGTACCCGCCTCGACGAGCCCGGAATGCAGGGCGACGAGGTGCTCATTCGCCACATGCAGCTCGAAGCCCAGCTCGCCGACATAGCTCACCCGCATGGCGAGCACCGGCACGCCGGCGACCTCGATCGGCCGCACCGTGAGCCAGGGAAGGGCGCCGTTCGAGAGATCCGCCTGCGTGAGGCGTGCGAGCAGCGCGCGCGAGCGCGGTCCCGCGACGACCAGCGTGCCGTAGCGGTGCGTCAGGTTGGCGATCTCGACCGCCCCGCGCTGCGAGCCCAGGTGCTGCCGCAGCCAGTCCTCATCGTGCCGCTGCGCCGCCGCGGCCGACAGCAGCCAGAAGCGCCCTTCCGAGAGCTGCGACAGGGTCATCTCCATTACGACACCGCCGCGTGCCGAGCACGCATAGGAAAGCGTCGTGCGTCCGGGCCGCGGCAGGTCGCCGGCGATCAGGTGATCGAGGAAGGAGCCGGCGCCTTTGCCGGTGATCTCGAAGCGCGTGAAGCCCGGAAGATCGAGCAGCGCGACGCCATTCGCCACGGCGGCGCACTCGCGCTCGACTGCGCGGTGCCAGCGCGGGCGTCGGAAGGAGCGCTCAGGGCCCGGCGGGTCGTCGGGCATGGCGTAATACACCGCGCGCTCCCAGCCGCCCCGTGCGCCGAACACGGCGCCGAGCGCCTCGAGACGCCCATATAAAGGAGAGGTCAGCGCCGGTCGCCCTGCGGCGCGCTCCTCCTGCGGGTAAGCGACGCCGTATTCGGTCTGGTAGGTCTCGAGCGCCCTGGCGAGCGCGTAGCCGTGGCCGGCAAAGCCGAGATAGCGCCGGTGATCGAGCGGCCAGACGTCCCAGTCAGGCTCGCCGTTCACGACCCATTCGGCGATCACCTTGCCTGCGCCCCCCGCCTGCACGATGCCGAAGGTGAACGCGCAGCAGTGGAAGAAATTCCGCGCTCCCGATGCCGGACCGAGCAGCGGGTTACCGTCCGGGGCGTAGGGAATCGGGCCGTTGATGACGCGCTTGACGCCGACGCTGCCGAGAATCGGTACGCGTGCGCAGGCCGCCTCGATGTAGTCCTCGATGCGCGCGAGATCGTCCGCAAACAGCTGATAGGCGAAGTCCGCCGGAATGCCGTCCAGAAAATGCGCACGCCCGCGTGACTCGTACGGGCCGAGCAGCAGGCCGTGGCGCTCCTGGCGCAGGTAATAGCTGACATCCGGATCGCGCAGCAGCGGCAGCCGCGCCGCGCCGCGCGCCGCCAGCGCGGGAATGTCCTCGGTGACGAGATACTGGTGCGAGAGCGACACCATGGGCAGGTACTCGCCAATCATCGCGGCCACCTCGGCACCGCGGAAACCTGCCGCGTTGATGACGTACTCGGCCTCGATCGCGCCCTGCGGCGTCTCGAGGCGCCAGCCGCCCGCAGGCAGCGCGCGAATCGCGCTGACACGCGTGTGCCGATAAATGGTGGCGCCGCGCTGGCGCGCGCCTTGGGCGAGCGCCTGCGTCAGCTGCGCCGGATCGATGTCGCCGTCGTCGGGATCCCATAACCCTGCGCGAATGCCCTCGGTGTCGAGAAACGGGTGCCGGGCACGGATCTCCGCGGGCGCGAGCAGCTCGAAGGCGAGCCCGAGGGCGCGCGCCTGGGCGCTGACGTGGCGAAACTCATCGACGCGGTCGGCGCTGTGCGCCAGACGGATGCTGCCGGTGCGATGGTAGGTGAGATCGGCGCCGACCTCCTGCCCGAGGCGCGCGTACAGCTGCGTCGAGTACTGCTGCAGCTTCAGCAGGCACCAGGCGGTGGCGAAGTTGGGACAGTTGCCGGCGGCATGCCAGGTCGAGCCCGCGGTGAGCTCATCGCGCTCGAGCAGCACCACGTCGCTCCAGCCGAGGCGCGTCAGGTGATACAGCGCACTGCAGCCGACCGCTCCCCCGCCGATGACCACGACCCGCGCGTGGCTCTTCAACGCCTCACCCGCTTCAACACTTGACCCGCTCGCCCGCCGGATCGTAGAACGGCCGCAGCGATACGCGCGCGGGCACGCGCTCGGCCGCCACCTCGATCTCATAGCGCCCGGAGCCGATCCACTCGGCAGTGATCGGCTCATCGCCGGCGCGCTCGAGGTACCCGAGGCCGAGCGCCACTCCGAGTGTGTGGCCGAACATACCGGAGCTGATCTTGCCGACCAGCACCCCGTCGCGCCAGATCGGCTCATTGTGATAGAGCAGCCGCTCGGGAGTCTCGAGAGCGAAACCGGCCAGCCGCCGCCGCAGTCCGTCGCGGCGCTGCCTGAGCAGCGCCTCGCGGCCAAGGAACCGCTGCGGCTTGTCCCAGGCGAGCGCAAAACCGAGTCCCGCCTCGAGCGGCGTGTCCTCGTCCGTGATGTCATGGCCCCAGTGCCGGTAGGCCTTCTCGATCCGCAGGCTGTTGAGCGCATGGTAGCCGGCGAGCTTCAGCCCGAAGGCCGAGCCCGCTGCGACCAGCGCGTCGTAGACGCCTTGGGCAAACTCGGTGGCAATGTAGAGCTCGTAGCCGAGCTCGCCCACGTAGGTGATGCGGCTCGCGCGCACGCGGGCGTAGCCGAGATCGATGACGCGCGAGGTGCCGAAAGGAAAGGCCGCGGTCCCGAGGTCCGCGTCGGTGAGCTCTCGCAGCAGCGCCCGGCTCTCCGGTCCCATGAGACCGAGCACCGCATACGCCGCGGATACGTCCACCGCCACCGCAGCGGCGTCCGGCGGGATTGCGCGGCACAGGTAGTTGAAGTCCCGCGTCTGCGTCGCGCAGCCGCTCACGATCAGGAACGAGTCCTCGGCCTCGCGCGTCACCGTGACGTCGGCCTCGATGCCGCCGCGCTCGTTCAGCCACTGCGTATAGACGATGCGGCCCACCGGCACGTCGATATCGTTGGCGCAGATTCGCCCCAGCACCGCCGCGGCATCGCGCCCCTTGAGAACGAACTTCGCGAACGAGGACTGATCGAAGAGCCCGACGCGCTCGCGCACCGCGCGGTGCTCGGCGGCGCAAGCGTCGAACCAGTTCTGACGGCCGTAGCTGTACTCGTAGCGCGGCGAGCTCCCCGGCGCGCCGAACCAGTTGGCGCGCTCGTAGCCGGCGACCTCGCCGAAACATGCGCCGGCGGCGGCGAGCCGGTCGTGGAGCGCGGACTTGCGCACCCCGCGCGCGCTCTGCGGCTGGCGGTACGGCCAGTGCATCGCGTAGAGCAGTCCGAGCGCCTCGACGGTGCGGTCGCGCAGATACCTGCGGTTGCGCTGAAACGGCGCACAGCGGCGGATGTCGACGTCCCACAGGTCGAACGGCGCATGTCCGTCGACGATCCAGTCCGCGAGCACCTTGCCGGCGCCGCCCGCCGACTGGATACCGATGGAGTTGAAGCCAGCGGCCACGTAGAAGCCCTTGAGCTCCGGAGCCTCGCCGAGCAGATAGCGGTCGTCGGGCGTAAAGCTCTCGGGCCCGTTGAAGAACACCTGCACGCCGGTCGATTCGAGCGCCGGCACGCGGCGCATCGCGCCGGCGAACAGCGGCTCGATGTGCGCAAGATCAGGCGGCAGCTGCTCGAAGGCGCTGCCCTCGGGAATGCCGTCCTCCGCCCAGGGCTTGGCGCGCGGCTCGAACCACCCGACGAGGAGCTTGCCCGTGTCCTCCTTGAAGTACGAGCAGGCATCGGCGTCACGCAGAATCGGCAGGTCCGCCGGCAGCCCGGCGATCGGCTCGGTGACGATGTAGAAATGCTCCGCCGCGTGCAGCGGTACGCTCACCCCGGCGAGCGCGCCGACCTCGCGGCCCCACATGCCGGCGCAGTTGACCACCACGTCCGCACGCACCTCGCCCGCCTCGGTGGCGACGCCGGTAACGCGGCCGCCCGAGGTCCGAATGCCGGTGACCTTGGCGCCTTCCACGATGCGCGCCCCGCCGCGCCGCGCGCCGCGCGCCAGCGCCTGCGTGGTATCGACCGGATTGGTGCGCCCATCCTTCGGCAGATAGACGGCGCCGACCAGGTCATCGATCGCGAGCAGCGGCCAGCGCTCGCGCGCCGCGTGCGGCGACAGCAGCTGCACTTCGAGCCCGAAGACGCGCGCCATGGAGGCGCCGCGCTTGAGCTCCTCGAAGCGCGCCGCGCTCGCCGCCACGGCGACCGACCCTACCTGGCGGAAGCCGGTGGCCTGCCCGGTCTCGCGCTCGAGGCCTTCGTAGAGCTGCGTGGTGTACTGCGCGAGCCGCGTGAGGTTGTGCGTGGCGCGCAGCTGGCCGACCAGGCCGGCCGCATGCCAGGTGGTGCCGCAGGTGAGCTGCCGCCGCTCGAGCAGCAGCACGTCGCTCACTCCGCGCTTTACCAGATGATAGGCGACGCTGCAGCCGACGATGCCGCCGCCGATGATCACGACGCCGGCGTGGGACGGGAGGCTTTGCACGGCGGGATCAGAACTCAGCGATCGCCTCGCGCAGCATCTGCGTCATCGCGTCGATATCCGCCCGGCTCGCGATGAAGGCGGGCGCCATGATGGCGACGTCGCCGGTCGTCTTGACGTGCAGTCCGCGATCGTAGAGCTTCGCCTGCAGCTCCTGGCCGCGCACGCCTGCAGCCTTGCCGGCTCGCACCTCGATGCCGGCGAGCAGTCCGAAACCGCGCACGTCCGCGACCGCCGGCAGATCGCTCAGGGAAAACATCTGCTCGAGGAAATAACCCGAGAGCTCGCGCGCCCTGGCGAACAGCTGCTCCTTGCGGTAGATCTCGAGCGTCGCGAGCCCCGCGGCGCACGCGGCCGGGTGCGCCGAGTAGGTATAGCCGTGGAAGAACTCCGGCGTCCCCTCGGGTGCCGCCTCGACGATCGTGCGATAGATGTCGCCCTGCACCGCGACCGCTCCCATCGGCTGCGCGCCGTTGGTGAGCGCCTTCGCCATGGTGATGAGGTCCGGCGTGACGCCGAACGACTCAGCCGCGAACGGCTCGCCGGTACGGCCGAAACCGCAGATGACCTCGTCGAACACCAGCAGGATCCCGTAGCGCGTGCAGATTTCGCGCAGCCGCTCGAGGTAGCCGCGCGGCGGCACGATGACGCCGGTGGAGCCGGCGATCGGCTCGACGAACACGGCGGCGATGCGCTTCTCGCCGACCAGGTTGACGAAGCGCGTCAGGTCGTCGGCGAGCTCGGCGCCCTTCGCCCCCATGCCGCGCGTCAGACGGTTCTCGGGCAGCAGCGTGTGCCGCAGGTGCAGGATGCCGGGCATCAGGGCACCGAAGACCTCGCGGTTGCGCACCATGCCGGAGAGCGCCGTACCGCCGATGTTGACGCCGTGGTAGGCGCGCTCGCGCGATACGAAGTAGTTGCGCTGCCCCTCCTTGCGCGCCAGGTGATAGGCGAGCGCGATCTTCATCGCGGTATCGACCGCTTCCGACCCCGAGTTGCAGAAGAACACGTGGTCGAGACCCTCGGGGGTCAGCCCCGCGACGCCGTCGGCGAGCTCGAAGGCCCCCGGATGACTGCGCTGGAAGGAAGGGGTGAAGTCGAGCGTCTCGAGCTGCCTCGCGACCGCGGCCGCGATCTCCGGGCGGCAGTGGCCGGCGGCGCTGGTAAAGAGCCCGGCGCTGCCGTCGAGAACCTTGCGGTCCGAGGGGGTGAAATAGTGCATGCCGCTCGCGCGCACGAACATGCGCGGCTCGCGCTTGAACTCGCGGTTGTTGGTGAAGGGCAGCCAGTGCCGCTCCAGGTTCGAGACCTTCATGTCCATCGCCTGTCTCCGCTTCAGCCGAGGGTGGAGCCGATCTCCGCCGCCGCCGCGCGCAGGCGCGGTATGAATTCGATGGCCCGCATGAGCGGCAGCCGCGCAGTTGCGCCCTGCACGGCCAGCGCTGCCACCACGTCGCCGTGGCGATTGGGCACCGGCACCGCCGCGCAGGCGACGCCGAGCACGTACTCCTCGTTATCGACCGCGTAGCCGACGCTGACGATGCGGTCGAGCTCGGACTCGAGCACGGCGCGGTCGGTGATGGTGCGCTCGGTAAAGCGCTCGAGCGGCAGCAGCTCGATGAGTCGCTGCCGCTCGGCCGCCGGCAGGTGCGCCAGCAGGAGTTTGCCGCTCGCGCAGCAGTGCGGCGGCAGCCCCGCGCCGCCTTCGGCCACGTGCAGCCGCAGCGGCCAGGGCGCTTCGACGCGGTCGAGATAGATGAGCGCGCCTTTCTTCAGCACCGCGAGATTGCAGGTCTCGCTGATCTCGCTCACCACGCGACGCAGGATCGCGCGCCGCTCGGCCGCGGCGCCATCGGTGCGCAGCACGTCGAGGGCGAAGCGCGAGAGGCGCTCGCCGATGATGTAGGCGCGCCCGCCTGGCTCTCGCGCCAGGAAGCCGGCCTCCTCGAACAGCGCGAGCGTGCGGTGCAGGCTCGGCTTGGGCAGCTCGGTCGAATGCATGAGCTCCGAGAGCGTCACGGCCCGCCCTGCGCGCACGAGCACCTCGAGCACGCCGAAGGCCTTGAGAGTCGAGGAGGTCTCGCTGGCGACCTCGGTGATCTCCTCGGAGGCGGGAAAGGCGGTCATGACCATGAAGACACTCGTTCCGCTAAACGGAACAGAAGACGCCCTGATAGCTCGGCTTTATGGCGGTCGATTATAATCTTTCGCTCGCAAAAGAAACAAACCATCTCGTTCGTAGAAACCTGAGCAACCCGGAGCCCCGCCGATGACCGAGCCGCAGAGAATGGGACCCTCGGAGGCACTCGTCGAGACACTCGCCGCCAACGGCGTCAGTCACGTCTTCGGGATCGTCGGCTCGGCCTTCATGGACGCGCTCGATATCTTCCCCGCCGCCGGCATCCGCTTCGTGCCGGTCGCGCACGAGCAGGGCGCGATCCACATGGCCGATGGTTATGCGCGTGCCTCGGGACGCCACGGTGTATGCATCGCACAGAACGGGCCGGGCGTAACCAACTTCGTCACCGGAGTCGCGGCTGCCTACTGGGCGCACTCGCCGGTGGTGTTCATCACGCCGGAAACCGGCTCCATGACCATGGGCCTCGGCGGCTTCCAGGAGACCGAGCAGCTGCCGATCTTCTCGAAGATCACCAAGTACCAGGGACACGTCAACAATCCGCGCCGCATGGCCGAGATCGCCGCGCGCTGCTTCGATCGCGCGCTGCTCGAGATGGGGCCCACCCAGCTCAACATTCCGCGCGACTACTTTTACGGCGACTTCGACACCACGATCCCCACTCCGATGCGCATCGCCCACGGCGCCGGCGCGACCGAGGCGCTCGATGCCGCCGCCGGGCTGCTCGCGGGCGCCAGCTTCCCGGTGATCGTCGCCGGCGGCGGCGTGATTACCGCCGGGGCCGCCGCGGAAGCGATCGAGCTCGCCGACACGCTCGGCGCCGCGGTCTGCTCGAGCTACCTGCACAACGACTCCTTCCCGGCATCGCACGCGCTCGCCGCCGGCCCGCTCGGCTACCAGGGCTCGAAGGCGGCCATGAAGCTGATCGCGCGCGCGGACGTGGTGCTCGCGCTCGGCACGCGCCTAGGTCCCTTCGGCACGCTGCCGCAGTACGGCCTCGACTACTGGCCGAAGCAGGCGAAGATCATCCAGGTCGACGCGGACCCGCGCATGCTCGGGCTGGTGCGTCCGATCTCGGTCGGGATCCACGGCGACGCCCGGGCGGCCGCCGCCGCCCTGCTCGCCCGCCTCAAGGCTCGGGAGCTCGCAGGCACCGCCAGCCGCGCCGAGCGCCTTAAGCGCATCGCGGCCGAGAAGTCCGACTGGGAGGCCGAGCTCGGCGGCTGGACGCACGAGCGCGACCCTTATTCGCTCGAGGTGTCGGCCGGGTCGAAGTACATGCACCCGCGGCAGATGCTGCGCGCGCTCGAGCGCTCGCTCCCCCCCGGCGCCATGGTGTCGACCGACATCGGCAACATCTGCTCGGTCGCCAACTCCTACCTGCGGTTCGAGCAGCCGCGCTCGATGTTCGCGGCGATGAGCTTCGGCAACTGCGGCTACGCGTTCCCGGTGATCTGCGGCGCCCGGATCGCCGCTCCCGAGCGCCCGGCGTTCGCCTACGTCGGGGACGGCGCCTGGGGCATCAGCTTCAACGAGCTGCTCACCTGCGCGCGAGAGAAAATCGGCGTTACGCCGATCGTCTTCAATAATGGCCAGTGGGGCGCGGAGAAGAAGAATCACGTCGACTTCTATTCGCGGCGCTACCAGGGCGTGAACCTCGAGAATCCGAGCTGGGCGAAGGTGGCGCAGGCCTTCGGCTGCGAGGGCGTCACGGTCGAGCGCCTCGAGGACGTCGCCCCGGCGGTGCGCGCCGCGGCGGCCGCCCAGGCCGCGGGCCGCACCACGGTGCTCGAGATGATGGTGACGCAGGAGCTCGGCGACCCGTTCCGGCGCGACGCGCTCTCGAAGCCGGTGCGGCACCTGGCGAAATACCAGAAGTTCAGCTGACGGCGCGCCGATGCACGCCGGGGCAGAAACGCACCAGCCCGCCGCGAGCGGCCTGCGCCGCTCCCTGCAGCGGCGGCACATGCAGATGATCGCGCTCGGCGGCGTGATCGGCGCCGGCCTGTTCGTCGGCAGCGGCGTCGTCATCAGCTCCGCCGGACCCGCCGCGGTCATCTCCTTCGCACTCACCGGCACGCTGGTGGTGCTGGTGATGCGCATGCTCGGCGAGATGGCGGTCGCCCATCCCGCGGTCGGCGGCTTCTACGAGTACAACCGCCTCGCGCTCGGCGAGCTCGCCGGGTTCCTCACCGGCTGGATGTACTGGTACTTCTGGGTGATCGTGGTCGCCATGGAGGCGGTCGCGGGCGCGCGCATCCTCGGCGCCTGGTGGCCGGAGGTCGCGCCCTGGGAGTTCACGCTGGCGCTCATGACGATCTTCACGATCGTGAATCTGCTCTCGGTGCGCTCCTACGGCGAGGCCGAGTTCTGGTTCGCCTCGATCAAGGTGGCGGCCATCGTGGTGTTCCTCATCGCCGGCGCGCTGTTCGTATTCGGCGGCTGGCCGGGCGCCCCGGGCGGCCTGCCGCACCTGACGAGCGACGGCGGCTTCATGCCGAACGGCATCGTGCCGGTATTGACGGGAGCGGTGGCCGCGACCGGCTTCTACTTCGGCGCCGAGATCGTCACGATCGCCGCCGCCGAGTCGTCGGAGCCCGAGAAGGCGGTCGCCGACACCACCCAATCGGTGATCTGGCGCGTGCTGGTGTTCTACATCGGCTCGATTTTCCTGGTGGTGGCGCTCGTGCCCTGGAACGACACGGTGCGCATGTCGCGCCCCTATGTGAGCGTCATGGAGGTGCTGCGCATTCCATGGGCCGACAGACTCATGAGCCTCGTCATCCTCACGGCGGTGCTGTCGGCGCTCAACTCGGGACTGTTCGCCTCCTCGCGCATGCTGATGGCGCTCGCCGGGCATCGCGATGCCCCGCCGGCCCTCGGCCGGCTCGACCGGCGCGGCGTCCCGGTGGGCGCGATCCTCGCGAGCACCGCCTTCGGCTACGTGACGGTCGTGATGAGCTATCTCTCGCCCGACAAGATCTTCGCCTTCCTGGTCAACTCCTACGGAACCGTCGCCATCTTCGTCTACGTGCTGATCGCCTTTGCGCAGCTGCGACTGCGCGCCCAGCTCGAGCGCGAGGCGCCCGAGCGGCTGCGCATCCGCATGTGGGGCTATCCGTGGCTCACGTGCCTCGCCATCGCCGGGATGCTGGCGATACTCGCCGCCATGGGGCTGATCGCCGACCAGCGCGTGCCGCTCGTCTTCGGCCTGGTGAGTCTCGCGATCCTGCTGGTCGCCCATGCAACACGGCGCCTGCTCGGCGCCGGGAAGCGCTGATGCGGCTGCTCATCTTCAACGCGGGCAGCTCTTCGCTCAAATTCGACCTGCTGGAGCTGCAGGGCGGCGGCGCCACGCGGCGTCTGTGCTCCGGATCCTTCGTCGACGCCCCCGGCGGGCTGCGCCTCGAGACTGCCGATCAGGCGCCGCCGCTTCCCGGGCCACTGCGCACGCTCGCGGCCGCCGCCGCCTTCGTGGTCGGCTGGCTCGCCGACGCGCGGCTGCTTACGGACCTCGGCGCAAGCGTGCACCGCATCGTGCACGGCGGCGAACGCTTCCGTGCCACGACGCGCCTCGGCGAGGCCGAGCTCGCCGCGCTCGCGCAGCTGAATGAGCTCGCGCCACTGCACAACCCGCCGGCGCTCGCGGTCATCGCCGCGGTGCGCGCGGCTCTCGGTGAGAGCCTGCCCGCGATCGGGGTGTTCGATACTGCCTACTACGCAGCGCTCCCCGAGCCTGCCTGGCGCTACGCCGTGCCCGAGCGCTGGTATCGCGACTTCGGCGTGCGGCGCTATGGATTTCACGGCATCGCGCACCGCTACCTGTGCGCCACCGCGCGCACCCGGCTGCCGGCGGGCAAGCCTGCGAGCCGGATCGTGAGCCTGCAGCTCGGGCGTGGTTGCTCGATCACGGCCACACGCGACCAGCAGCCCGTCGCGACCAGCATGGGCTTCACCCCGCTCGAGGGACTCGTCATGGGGACGCGCTCAGGGGACTTCGATCCCGGCGCCCTGCTGTACGTCATGGAGCGCGGCGGCATGTCGACCGCCGAGATGAGCGGAATACTCAACACCGAGAGCGGCTTACGGGGCCTCTCCGGCGGCAGCGCCGACATGCAGGAGCTGCTGCGCCGCGAGAGTCAGGGGGATGCGGGTGCAATGCTCGCGATCGAGATATTCTGTAGACGTGCGCGGCAGTATCTCGGCGGCTTCGCCTGCGAGCTCGGCGGCGTCGATATCATCGTCTTCGGCGGCGGCATCGGCGAGCACAGCGCGGAGATCCGCCGGCGCATCGTGGGCGGCCTCGAATGGACCGGCATCGCGATCGACGAGAATCTGAATCGCGCCGCCGGCGCGGCGAGCATCGGCGCCCCCGACAGCCGGGCGGCGGTCGAGGTCGTGGCGGTCGACGAGGCGAGCGTACTGGCGTCCGAGGCGGCGGCGCTGCTGGCGCGCGCGGTCTGAGGGCACGCCGTCATTGACCTGAGCGGAACCACATGAGCACCGAACCTTATCTCCTCACTCCCGGGCCCCTCAGCATCTCGATGCGCACCAAGCAGGCCATGCTGCGCGACTGGGGCTCGTGGGACGTCGACTTCAACAGCATCACCGGCCGCATTCGCGAGCGGCTGCTGGCGATCGTCCATGGCGCCGCTACCCACGAGTGCGTGCCGCTGCAGGGCAGCGGCACCTTCTCGGTCGAGGCGGCGCTCGGCACGCTGGTGCCGCGCGCCCACGGGCACGTACTGGTGCCGCAGAACGGCGCCTACTGCCAGCGCATCGCGCGCATCTGCCGCTACCTCGGGCGCAAGGTGACGACCATCGACTACGCCGAGGACGCCGCGGTGAAGGCCGCCGATGTCGAGCGCGCGCTTGCCCAGGATCCATCCATCACGCACGTGGCGCTGGTGCATTGCGAGACCAGCGCCGGAATCCTCAATCCCCTCGATGAGGTCGCCCAGGTCGTCGCGCGACACGAGCGGCGCCTGATCGTCGATGCCATGAGCTCCTTTGGCGCGCTCGAGATCGATGCGCGGCGCACGCCTTTCGATGCGTTGGTCGCGGCCTCGGGCAAGTGCCTCGAGGGACCGCCCGGTATGGGCTTCGTGATCGTGCGGCGCAGCGCGCTCGAGCGCAGCGAAGGCAACGGTCATTCGCTCGCCCTGGACCTCTATGACCAGTGGGTGTACATGCAGAAGACCACCCAGTGGCGCTACACGCCCCCTACGCACGTCGTGGCCGCTTTCGATTGCGCCATCGCGCAGTTTCTCGAGGAAGGCGGCCAGGCGGCGCGCGGCGCGCGCTACGCGCGCAACTGCCGCACCTTGATCGACGGCATGAGCGCGCTCGGACTCAGGAGCTTTCTGCCGGCGTCGATCCAGGCGCCGATCATCGTGACCTTCCACGCGCCGGACGATCCGCACTACCAGTTCAAGAGCTTCTACAACGCCGTCAAGGCGCTCGGCTACGTGCTCTACCCGGGCAAGCTCACGACGCTCGAGACTTTCCGCGTCGGCTGCATGGGGCAGCTCGGCGAGCGCGGCATCGGCGGCGCCATCGAGGCCGTCGGCCAGGTACTGGCGCAGATGCGCGCCGCCGCGTGAGACACCCATGAGCGCCATCGAAGTCAACGGCCGAAAGTACCGCCTCCCCGAGCGTCCCTCGGTGGTGGTGTGCGTCGACGGCTGGGATCCCGAGTACGTCTCGCAGGCCGTCGCCCAGGGCTACACCCCCTGGCTGCAGCGCACCCTCGCGAGCGGCGCCGCCGTGGTCGCCGATTGCGTCATCCCGAGCTTCACCAATCCCAACAACCTGTCGATCGTCACCGGGGCACCGCCGGCGGTGCACGGGATCTGCGGAAACTTCCTCTACGATCCCGAGAGCGGCACCGAGCTCATGATGAACGACCCGAAGTGGCTGCGCGCCCCGACGATCCTGGCGGCGCTCGCCGACGCGGGCCGCAGGGTGGCGGTCGTCACCGCCAAGGACAAGCTGCGGCGGCTCCTCGGCCACAGGATGCGCGGCGTGTGCTTCTCGGCGGAGAAGGCCGACAGCGTCACGCTCTCCGAGCACGGCATCGAAGGGGCCCTGGCGCTGGTCGGGCTGCCGCTGCCGAGCGTCTACAGCGCCGCGCTCTCCGAGTTCGTGTTCGCCGCCGGCGTGCGCCTCATGGAGACGCAGCGCCCCGACCTCATGTATCTCTCGACCACCGACTACGTGCAGCACAAGCACGCGCCGGGATCGGCGGAGGCGAACGCCTTCTGCCGCATGATGGATGGCTATTTCGAGCGGCTCGAGCGCCTCGGCTGTACGCTGGTGCTCACCGCCGACCACGGCATGAGCGCCAAGACGCGCCTCGACGCGAGTCCCAACGTCATTTATCTCCAGGACACGCTCGATGCCTGGCTCGGCGCCGGCCGCACGCGCGTCATCCTGCCGATCACCGATCCCTACGTCGTGCACCACGGCGCGCTCGGCTCGTACGCGACCGTCTATCTCACCGACGCCGCGCAGGCCGAGCCGCTCGCGGCGCGCCTCACGGCGCTGCGCGGCATCGAGCTGGTGCTGACGCGCGCCGAGGCCGCGCGCCGCTTCGAGCTGCCCGCCGACCGCATCGGCGACCTGGTGGTGATCTCGGTGCGCTCGATGGCGCTCGGCTCGGCCGCGGCCAAACACGACCTCTCCGGCCTCGATGCGCCGCTGCGCTCGCACGGCGGGCTCTCCGAGCAGCCGGTGCCGCTCATCATGAACCGCGCAATCGCCAACCTCGACAGCAACCGGCGCTGGCGCAACTTCGATGCTTTCGATTGGGCGCTGAACCATGGCGGATAGCCTCGAGCGCGCCCCTGCCCGGGGCACCGGCGCGCTGCGGCGCGAGACGCTGCGGATCGCCGGAGCGCGCGTTGCCGCCGAGCGCAACGCCGAGGTGTTCAATCCCTACAGCCGCGCGTGCGTCGGCACGGTCGCGATGGCCTCGGTCGCCGAGGTGCGGCGCGCCATCGCCGCGGCACGTGCGTTCCGCCCGCAGCTGACGCGCTACGAGCGCTACCGCATCTGCCAACGGACCGCCGCAGCGCTGCACGCACGCACCGAGGAGATCGCCGATCTCATCACGGCAGAGAGCGGACTGTGCAAGAAGGACTCGCTCTACGAGGTGGGCCGCGCCTGCGACGTGTTCGTGTTCGCCGGCAACGCGGCGCTGCAGGACGACGGCCAGATCTTCTCCTGCGACCTGACCGCCCACGGCAGGAAGCGCAAGGTCTACACGCTGCGCGAGCCGCTGCTCGGCGTCATCAGCGCCATCACGCCCTTCAACCATCCGCTCAATCAGGTGGCGCACAAGGTGGCGCCGAGCATCGCCAGCAACAACCGCATGGTGCTCAAGCCCTCGGAGAAGACACCGCTCACCGCGCTCTTGCTCGCCGACATTCTCTACGAGTCGGGACTGCCGCCGGAGATGCTCAGCGTGCTCACCGGAGATCCGCGCGAGATCGCCGACGAGCTGCTCACGCACCCCGACGTCGACCTGGTCACCTTCACCGGCGGAGTCGCGATCGGCAAGTACATCGCCGCCAAGGCGGTCTACAAGCGCCAGGTGCTCGAGCTCGGCGGCAACGACCCGCTCATCGTCATGGAGGACGCCGATCTCGAGGAGGCCGCGACGCTCGCCGCCGCGGGCTCCTACAGGAACTCCGGGCAGCGCTGCACGGCGATCAA
The DNA here is from genome assembly GCA_030039615.1 of Gammaproteobacteria bacterium. Lineage (GTDB taxonomy): Bacteria > Pseudomonadota > Gammaproteobacteria > Steroidobacterales > Steroidobacteraceae > 13-2-20CM-66-19. The sequence continues at coordinate 28,502 of JASHVF010000080.1, forward strand.
GCGCATGCTGGTCGAGGAGTCGGTCGCGCCGCGCTTCACCGAGCTGCTGGTCGAGAAGTCGCGTGCCGTGAAGTACGGCGATCCCATGGATCCAGCCACCGACATGGGCACGGTGATCGACGAGGCGGCGGCGCGCTCGTTCGAGAGCCGGGTGAACGAGGCGCTGGCCCAGGGCGCGCGGCTCCGGTACGGCAACATCCGCGACGGCGCCCTCTATTCGCCCACCGTGCTCGATCGCGTCGAGCCGCACATGCTGCTCGTGAAAGAGGAGACCTTCGGGCCGGTCTCGCCCGTCATGACGTTCCGCACCATCGACGATGCGATCCGCATCTCGAACTCGACCGCCTACGGGCTGTCTTCCGCGGTGTGCACCAACCGCCTCGACTACATCACCCGCTTCGTGCAGGAGCTCAACGTCGGCAGCGTCAACGTCCGCGAGGTCCCCGGCTACCGCCTCGAGCTCACGCCCTTCGGCGGCATCAAGGACTCCGGCCTCGGCTACAAGGAAGGCGTACAGGAAGCGATCCGCAGCTTCACCAACACCAAGACCTACTCGCTTCCCTGGCTGCCTTGAGTGGTGACGGCGCCATGAAGATCGCCAGCCTCGAGACCTTCACGAACCAGTTCGTGTGCTTCGTGCGCGTGACGAGCGATTCGGGGGCCTTCGGCTGGGGCCAGACGTCCACCTACAACGCCGACATCACCACGACGGTGTTCCACCGCCAGGTGGCCCCCTGGGTCCTCGGACGGGATGCCTTCGACATCGACGCGCTGCTAGAGCGGGTCGAGGAGCGCGAGCACAAGTTCCCGGGCAGTTACCGCTGCCGGGCGCTGGCCGGCCTCGACACGGCGCTCTGGGATCTGCGCGGCAGGCTCGAGGGCAAGCCGGTGGTCGAGCTCCTCGGCGGCAAGCCTAAGCGGCTGCGCGCCTATGCCTCCTCGATGAAGCGCGATATCACGCCGGAGCAGGAGGCGCAGCGCTTCCTCCGGCTGCGGGATCGCCACGGATACGATGCCTTCAAATGGCGCGTCGGTGCCGAGTGCGGCCACGACGTCGACGAATGGCCGGGCCGTACCGAAGCCATCGTCCCGAAGGTGGCCCGCGCGCTCGGCGGCGGCGTCGCGAAGCTCGTGGACGCCAACAGCGGCTTCTCGCCACGGCGCGCGATCGAGGTCGGGCGGCTGCTGGAAGCCGAGGGTGTCGGCCATTACGAGGAGCCCTGCCCCTACTGGAAGCTCGAGGAAACGCGCCAGGTGACCGCGGCGCTCGCCCTCGACGTCACCGGCGGCGAGCAGGACTGGGATCTCGCGACCTGGGCGCGGATGATCGAGATGCGCGCGATCGACATCGTGCAACCCGACGTGATGTACATGGGAGGCATCACGCGCACTCTCAAAGTCGTCGCGCTGGCCGCCGCCGCGGGGCTCCCGTGCACGCCGCACAGCGCCAACCGCTCGCTGGTGACGCTCTGTACGATGCACCTCCTGGGCGCGATCGCCAACGCCGGCAAGTACCTCGAGCTCTCGATCGAGGGCGCCGACTACTATCCCTGGGAGGCAGGACTCTTCCTCACGGATCCGTACCAGGTCGTGGACGGTCACGTCACCATCCCCTCGGAGCCGGGCTGGGGCGTCGAGATCAACCCGCAGTGGCTCGAGGCGGCGGTCCACCAGCGCAGCAGCGTTTCCTGAGGAGTGTCGATGCAGCCAGAGGAGGTACGTACCGCGGCGCAGGCCCGCGCGATCGTCGAGGAGCGGGGCCTGACGCACGTCAAGGTCGCCGTGTTCGACAACGACGGCGTGCTGCGCGGCAAGTTCATCGACCGGGCGAAGCTCTTCTCGGCCCTGGAAAAGGGCTTCGGGTTCTGCGACGTCGTGCTGGGGTGGGACTCGAACGACCAGCAGTACGACAACGTCTCCTTCACCGGCTGGCACACGGCCTTTCCCGACGCCCCGGTGAGACTGCTGCCCGAGACCTGCAGGGCGCTGCCGCTCGAAGGCAACATGCTGCTGTTCCTCGGCGAGTTCGCCGGCAAGGCCGAAGAGGTGTGCCCGCGCGCAACGCTGCGCCGGGTGCTGGGCCGGGCCGCCGCACTCGGGCTCGCGGCGACCGCGGCGGCCGAGTACGAGTTCTTCGTCTTCAGCGAGACGCCGGCGAGCGTGCGCGAGAAGCATTACCGCAACCTCACCAACCTGACGCCCGGCTACTTCGGCTATTCCGTACTGCGCAGCGGCGTGCACGCCGAGCTCTACCAGGCGCTGCTCAAGCTCGCCGAGGAGATGCGCATGCCGATCGAGGGTCTGCACACCGAGACCGGCCCCGGGGTGCTGGAGGCGGCGCTGCACTACGCCGAGGCGCTCGAGGCCGCCGACCGCGCCGCGCTCTTCAAGACCTTCGTCAAGGTGCTGGCGCAGCGCCGCGGCCTCATGGCGACCTTCATGGCCAAGTGGTCGCAGCAGCTGCCGGGCCAGAGCGGGCATCTGCACGTGTCGCTGACGCGCAAGGACGGGACCTCCGCCTTCTACGACGCGGGCAAGCCCCACACCATGTCGGATGAGATGCGCTGGTTCGTCGGCGGGCAGCAGGCGCTCATGCCCGAGCTCCTCGCCATGGTGGCGTCCACCGTCAACAGCTACTCGCGCCTCGTACCGGGTTACTGGGCGCCGACGTCGGCGACCTGGGGCATCGAGAACCGCACCTGCGCGCTGCGTGTCATCCAGGGAGGCCCCAGGAGTCAGCGCGTCGAGTACCGTATCGCCGCCGCCGACATCAACCCCTACCTCGCGCTCGCGGCCGCTATCGGCTCAGGGCTATGGGGCATCGAGCAGCGCATCGAGCCGGATGAGCCGATCAGCGGCAACGCCTACGACAGGAAGCTCCCGGCGAAGCGTCAGCTGCCGCGCACCCTCAGCGAAGCCGCCGAGCGGCTTGCGGGCTCGAAGGCCGCGCACGAGCTCTTCGGCAAGCCCTTCGTCGAGCACTTCGCCGCGAGCCGCGAGTGGGAGGAGCGCGAGTTCCGCCGCGCGGTGACCGATTGGGAGCTGGCGCGCTACTTCGAGATCATCTGATGGCAACGCTCAAGACCATCTCCCCGGTCGACGGCCGCGTGTGCGCCGAGCGAGCGCTCGCGACCGCCGCCGAGATCGACGCCATTCTCGAGCGCGCGCGTGCTGCGCAGCGCCCCTGGCGCGCGACGCCGCTCGCCGAGCGCGCCGCCCTGCTCGAGCGCTTCTGCGGAGAATTCGAGCGGCGCGGCGCCGGGATCGCCGAGGGCCTCGCCTGGCAGATGGGGCGGCCGATCCGCTTCGCGCCGAGCGAGGTGCGCGGCACGCTCGAGCGCGCGCGCTACATGATCGGCGCCGCCGCCGGCGCGCTCGCCGACTTCGATGCGGGACCCAAGCCCGGCTTCCGCCGTTTCATCCGCCGCGAGCCGCTCGGCGTCGTGTTCACGGTCGCCGCCTGGAACTACCCCTATCTCATCGCCGTGAACAGTGTGGTGCCCGCGCTCATGGCCGGCAACGCCGTGGTGCTCAAGCACTCCGCCCAGACCCCGCTCGCCGCGGAAGTCTTCGCCGAGTGCTTCGCCGCCGCGGGGCTGCCCGCGGGAGTCTTCCAGGTGCTCAACGCCTCGCACGCGGACACCGAGCGGATGATCGGTGATGCGCGCGTCGACTTCGTCGCCTTCACCGGCTCGGTCGCCGGCGGCCGCGCCGTGCAGCGCGCCGCGGCCGAGCGCTTCGTCGGCGTCGGCCTCGAGCTCGGCGGCTGCGACCCCGTTTACGTGCGCGCGGACGCGGATTTGCGGCACGCGGTCGAGAACATCGTCGACGGCGCCTACTTCAACTCCGGCCAGTCCTGCTGCGGGCTGCAGCGCATCTATGTGCACGAGAGTCTCTATGCGCCCTTCACGCAGGCGGCGATCGAGCTCATCCGCCAGTACAGGCTCGGCGATCCGCTCGATCCGCAGACCACGCTCGGGCCGCTGGTGCGCACCGCCGCCGCCGACGGCGTGCGTGCGCAGGTGCGCGCCGCGCTGGCCGCGGGCGCGAGGGCGGCAATCGATGAGCGCGAGTTCCCCCTGAGCCGCGCCGGCACGCCGTACCTCGCGCCGCAGCTGCTGCTGGACGCCCCGGCGGACTCAG
>JASHVF010000081.1 GCA_030039615.1 Gammaproteobacteria bacterium
GTGGGTTCGGCGCTGGTCGAGGTGCTGGAGCGCGGCGAGGATCCGGCCGCATGGCTCAAGGAGTTGCGCCCGTGAAGACGCTCACCATCGCGAGCCGTTTCCGTGGCCCGCCGACTTCCTCCAACGGCGGCTACTTTGCCGGCAGCCTCGCCGTGCTGGCGGCGCGCACCGTCACGGTGCGGCTGCTGAAGCCCCCGCGGCTCGACACCGAGCTCACCGTGGACGAGCTCTCCGACGGAACGCTGCGGGTGCTGGACGGCGCCGAGACTGTGGGTGAGGCGCGCCCTGCCATACTCGATCTCGAGGTGAAGCGCCCGCCCGATTACCTCGAGGCCGTGGAGGCCTCGCGTCACTACGCGGGGTTTCGCTATCACCGCTTCCCCGGCTGCTTCGTGTGCGGCACTCACCGGGTGCGCGGTGACGGCATGCGGATCTTCGCCGGGGCGATCGCGGAGCGCGGCATGGTGGCCGCGCCCTGGGTTCCGGACGCCTCGCTGGATGCAGGCGACGGCAAGGTGCGCGCCGAGTTCATGTCGGCGGCACTCGATTGTCCCGGCTACTACGCGGTGGCGCCCGATGACCGCATGATGCTGCTCGCGGAATTCACCGCGCACGCCGATCGGCGCGTGCACGTCGGGGAGTCCTGCACCGTGATCGGCTGGCAGATCGCCTCCAGCGGCCGCAAGCACGAGGCCGGCACCGCGCTCTTCGACGGCAAGGGCGACCTCGTCGGCCGGGCGCGCGCGCTGTGGATCGAGCCGCGCGAGGCGATCGAGACCGCGCAGAGCCTGTAACTCGGCGGCTGAGGCCGGGGTGTCTGCTCGCAGTTAGTCTGGAATCGGCTGTCCGGTTGATATTGGATTGATTTTCTTTACTTTTCAGAATATTACGTGCTCTCAGAGGCATTTATGGATAGAATTCCTACTAAGTTCTCTCTGAAACTTAAGCGCCGTTCCGTATATTTCTCTGGTTGATTGAGGATGACGCGCCCCAATTTCAGCACGGTATCGCCATGAAATATTCCTCAACAGCGGTTATTCCCGAAGCCGTCGCGGATCTGCTCAAGGATCCGGAGACGGAGGAACGACTGTTAGGCGAGATTCTGCTTAATCGTGACAAGAAGAGCTTTGTAGCGAACGTGGGAGATAAGCACGTCACCATCTCCACGGTTCCGCCTGACCCAATCGAGCTGGCCGAGGCCTGCAAATAGCGTCTCGCCGTGAGCCTCGCGCTCTCGGCAGTAATTCTTCTTCTGCTCACTCTGCCGGGCTTCCTGGCCGTGCAAGGCTATCTCGGCAAAATCGGTCGAGGATCCGTCGATCCGGTTGCACAGTCGGGTCTCACTTGGGACTGGATTATCGCGCTGCCGATCGCGGCAGCGTTGCATGCCGCCTGGTGCACCGGCGTCGTTCGTCTCGTCTCCTCCCGGAGGGTGGACTTTGCCGCCGTTCTCGCTCTTCTGGGCGGTATGACGCCTGACAAAGCACCTTGGGACGCGGTTAAGGAATCCATCGTTCATGACGGCGGGCTGATATTCGCGTACTTCGCCTCGCTATTTGTCTTCGCCACCGTCTTGGGTATCGGCGCCCGCAGAACCATTCGTGCGCAGCGCCTAGATGTACTCTTCCGTCTCTTTCGCTTCGGTAACCAGTGGGAATATCTGTTCACCGGGGAGCAGAGGCTGATTGAGGATATTCAGGAACTGTCTGCCAAGAACTTCTCCTGCCAGGTGCGTTACAGGTACGCACGTCGATGGGCGCCCCCTTTGGTTGTGGTTACGGCTTCCGTCACGGTTGCCAGAACGGCCTATATCTACGCGGGGTTTCTCAAGGAGTGGGGCTATGACAGCAAGGGCGAGCCCAGCTGGATTCGCCTTGGAGCGACCAGGCGACGAAAAATCTCCGAGGACCGCAAAGAGCGCGACGAGGTTGGCCAGGATTCCTGGGAGCGCTTCTATCAGATCACTGGCTTCGGTGTAGTCATATGGTGTAAAGACATTACCAGTCTGAATGTCCTGTATCGATGGCCCACTTCAACAAGTAACCAAGGCTCATAGATCGCCGGCGGCGTCGGCTGAGGGCGCCGCGGCCGGCGGCGCCACGTTCGCGGGCAGCATGTGCGCCCCGCGCCAGCCGCCGTACCTGTAGTACAGCACCGCGAGCAGCGCCGAGAGCGCCGAGGAAGCGAGAAAGCTCCACCACACCGCGTCCACCTGGTAGCGGCCGAGGAACAGCTCCGCCAGCGGGAAGCGCACGCCGAGCAGGGTGATCGTCAGGATGACGAGCGGCGCCATGACGGCGCCGGTGGCGCGCACCACGCCGAAGAGCGCAACGGAGGCCCCGAAGAACACGAACGACGGCGTCGCGATGTGGTTGAGGCGCGAGGCGATGGCGAGTGCCGCCGAGCCCGTCGGCACGAACAGCGCGAACAGGTGGGTGTCGAGCAGCTCCATCGCGAGCGCGATGCCACCGCACAGGACCACGTTGTAGAGCACCCCGACCCGGGCGATGCGCGTGACGCGCCGCCATTTGCCGGCGCCGACGTTCTGCGCCGTCATGGCCGACATCGCCATGGCCACCGCGAAGGCCGGCATCTGGATGTAGTTCCACAGCTGCAGCGCCGCGCCGAAGGCCGCCGTGGTGTCGACCCCGAAGCGGTTGACGAGGGTGATCATGAGCACGCCCGAGAGCGACATCACCAGCATCTGCGCGCTCATCGGGATGCCCTTCCTGACCAGCGACCCTGCCAGCGACCAGTCCATTTTGAGCAGCGCCAGCTCGTCCTTGTGCAGCACCAGCAGGTGCCGCCGCCGGTACAGGTGGCGGATGAGCGCCGTCAGGCTCACCGCCTGCGCGACGAAGGTGGCGAAGGCGGAGCCGGCGATCCCCATGCGCGGAATCGGCCCGACACCGAAGATGAACACCGGGTTCAGCGCGATGTCGAGGCCGACCGACAGCAGCATGAAATAGAACGGCGTCTTGGAGTCGCCGGCGCCGCGCAGCATCGCGCCGACGAACGCGTACAGATAGAGGAACGGCAGCGCGAGGAAGATCACCCGCATGTAGGCGACCGCCAGGTCGAGCGAATCGGCGGGCGTGCTCATGGCGATCAGCAGCGGGCGGCACAGGATGAGTCCGGCGATCGCCATGGCGACCGAGATGCCGCTGAAGAAGGTGGCGCTGGTGCCGACCACGCGCTTGGTCTCGGGGATGTTGTTGGCGCCGATGCACTGGCCGACCAGGATCGTGGCCGCGAGCGCGACGCCGAAGGCGGCGCCGATCAGGAGGAACATCACCGTGTTCGCGTTCGAAGTGGCGGTGAGCGCGGCCTCGCCGAGGTAGCGTCCCACCCACACGGAGTTCACCGAGCCGTTGAGCGACTGCAGCACGTTGGCGAACAGGATCGGCAGCGCGAATCTGAACAGCACGGCGGGGATCGACCCCTCGGTGAGGTTGCGTTGCACGCTAAAGGCCCGCGGCGGCGAGCGCGGTCACGACACCGGCGGCGAGCAGCGCCCAGCCGGGCGCGCCCCGGCCGCCGGAGAGCGCGAGCCAGAAGAGACCGCCGAGCAGCAGCGCCGCGCCGAGCGTCACCAGCTCGCGGCGGCGCCCCTGGCGCCTGAGCTCGGCGCGCAGCTCGCTCAGGTCCACCGCCGGCGG
>JASHVF010000082.1 GCA_030039615.1 Gammaproteobacteria bacterium
CGGGGGCTTCAGCAGCCGCACCGTGACGGTGCGCGCCGCCAGCACGGCGAGGCTGCCGGCAAAGTAGCCGCCGTTGGAGGAAGTCGGCGGGCCACGGAAACGGCTCGCGATGGTGAGCGTCTTCACGGGCGCAACTCCTTGAGCCATGCGGCCGGATCCTCGCCGCGCTCCAGCACCTCGACCAGCGCCGAACCCACTACAACACCGTCAACGTGCCCGGTGAGCCGCTCGACCTGTGCGCGCGTACGGATGCCGAAGCCGGCGCACACCGGAAGCCCGGCGCGCTCGCGCACGCGGCCGAGGTAGGCGATCACCTCATCCGGCACGGCGACGCTGCGGCCGGTGGTTCCGGTCATCGTGACCGCATACACGAATCCCTGGCTGCCGGCGCAGAGCGCCGCCAGGCGCCGCGGCTCGGTGACGGGGGTGACCATCTGCACCAGCGCGATGCCGCGCGCGGCGAGCGCCGCCTGCAGCTCGCTGCTCTCATCCAGCGGCAGGTCCGGCACGATGAAGCCCGCCACCCCGGCGCGCGCCGCGCGCTCGCTCAGCGCCTCGACGCCGAAGGCGAGCAGCGGGTTGAGATAGCTCATGAGGACGAGCGGCGCGCGCACCGGCTGCAGTCGCTCGAGCTCGGCGAGGATCCACCGCAAGGACACTCCCTGGGCGAGCGCCGCGAGGCTCGCGCGCTGGATCGTCACGCCGTCGGCCATCGGATCGGTGAACGGCACGCCGATCTCGACCACGTCCGCGGCCGCGGCGATCGCGCCGAGGTCGGCGGCAAACTGCTCGCGCCGCGGGAAGCCGGCGGTGAGATAGGCGACGAGCGCGGGCGTGCCGCCCTTGGCAGCCGCACGGATCGCTCCCGTGATGCGCTCGTGGGGGCTCATCCAGCCTCCGCCGCCAGCAGCGTCCGCTGCAGCGTCGGCATGTCCTTGTCGCCGCGCCCCGAGAGGCACACCAGCACCGTGCCGCCCGGGTGCGCGCGCGCCCAGCGCTCGGCGGCCGCGAGCGCGTGCGCGCTCTCGATCGCCGGCAGGATGCCCTCGTATTCACTCAGGGCGCGCACCGCGGCGAGCGCTTCCTGGTCGCTCGCGGTCTCGTAGCGCACCCGCCCGACGGCGGCCAGCAGCGCGTGCTCGGGTCCGACGCCCGGGTAATCGAGCCCGGCGGAGACGGAGTGCGTCTCCTGAATCTGGCCGTCCTCGTTCTGCAGCAGCATCGAGTAGGTGCCGTGCAGCACGCCCGGCCGCCCGTAGGCGACCGTCGCCGCGTTGTCGCCGAGGCCGGCGCCGCGCCCGCCGGCCTCGACGCCGATGATCGCGACGCTGGCATCGGGGATGAAGGCGTGGAAGGCACCGATCGAGTTCGAGCCGCCGCCGACGCAGGCGATGAGCGCTTCCGGGAGCGCGCCGGTGGCGGCGAGCATCTGCGCGCGCGCCTCGCGCCCGATGACGGCCTGGAGCTCCCGCACCAGATAGGGGTAGGGATGCGGCCCGACCACGGAGCCGAGCAAGTAGTAGGTCCCGAGCGGATCCGACACCCAGTCGCGCAACGCCTCATCGATCGCGGCGCGCAGCGTCCGATCGCCGCTCGTCACCGGCACCACCTCGGCGCCGAGGAGGCGCATGCGCCCGACGTTCGGCGCCTGGCGCTCCATGTCGATGGCGCCCATGTAGACGACGCACGGCAGACCCAAGCGCGCGCAAGCCGCGGCGCTCGCAACTCCATGTTGTCCGGCGCCGGTCTCGGCGACGATGCGCCGCGCGCCGAGGCGGCGCGCCAGCAGCGCCTGCCCGATGGCGTTGTTGATCTTGTGTGCGCCGGTGTGCGCGAGGTCCTCGCGCTTGAGGTACACGCGCGCGCCCCAGCGCGCCGAGAGGCGTGCCGCGTAGGTGAGCGCCGTGGGCCGGCCCACCCAGGAGGTGAGCTCGCGGGTGAGCTCCGCCTGGAATTCCCTGCTGTTGAGGTGCTCACGCACGCCGCGCTCGAGCCGCTCGAGCGCGGGGATGAGCGTCTCGGGAACGTAACGCCCGCCGAACGGGCCGAAGCGCCCGCGCGCGTCGGGCAATCTCCCGCTGCTCAGCTGCTCAAGCAAACCTTCCTTTTCGGCAAGTGCGACGGTCATACGGATTCCTTGCTGGATCTTAACGCCGCCGCGGCGCGTGCCGCGGCGACGAACTTGAGGATCTTGAGCGGGCTCTTGACGCCCGGCCGCGCCTCGACGCCGCTCGACACGTCGACGCCATAGGGCTGCACGGCCGCAATCGCCGCGGCGACGTTCCCCGCGTCGAGGCCGCCGGCGAGAATGAGCTCGGTGCGGCGCGCGAGGCGCTGCGCCGCCTGCCAGTCGCTCGAGGCGCCGGTGCCGCTGTCGGGTCCCTCGAAGAGAATCCGTTGCGGCAGTCTCCCGGGCAGGGCTGCGCCGGCACGCAGCACCGGCAGCAGCTCGAGCGAGGCCGGCAGCGCGAGCGAGGCCAGGTCGGACTCATCGGTCTGCAGCACGTCGGGCCTGAAGACGCGCAGCATCTCATCGAGCGCGCTCTGCGCCGGGTGGCGCGTGACCGCCACGCAGCGCACCCGGGCGCGCGCCGGGCGCGCGAGCTGCGCCGCCGCCTCGGGTGTCAGCTGTCGCGGCGACTGCGCAAACACGAAGCCGATCGCATCGGCGCCCGCCTCGAGCGCCGTGGCGATCGCATCGGGGGTCGTCATGCCGCAGATCTTGATCCACATGGCGAAAGCCTGCCGCGGCCTCAATGCACCGAGCGAGCGGCGCGTCCCGCGGCGAGCAGCGCCGCCGCGAGGCCGCCGGGATCGGCGCCGCGCATGAGCGCACTGCCGACCAGCGCGAGCGAATAGCCGGCGGCGGCTACCGCGCCGGCCTCGGCGACGCCGCTGACGCCGCTCTCGGCGACCCGCGGGACGGAGGCGGGCAGGAGCGGGGCGAGCTCGGTGAGCCGCCGCGGCACGACCTCGAGCGTCGCGAGATCGCGGCAGTTGACGCCGGCGAGCAGCTGATTTTGCCCGCGGTGCGCCGCGACCAGCTCGTGCATGAGGGCGATGTCGCCCTCATCGAACGCCTCGAGCAGCACGAAGAGGTCGAGCGCGCTCGCACAGGCGAGCAGCGCGCGCGTGTCGGCCGGCGGCAGCATGCGCAGGATCACCAGCACCCCGGCCGCGCCGGCAGCGCGTGCCTCGAACACCTGGTACGGGTCGACGAGGAAGTCCTTGCGCATCGCCGGCACGCCCTGCGGCCGCAGCGCACGGGCGGCGGCGCTGAGGTGCTCGAGCGCCCCGTCGAAGCGGCTCGGCTCGGTCAGGACCGAGACCGCGGCAGCCCCGGCACGCGCATAAGCGCCGACCCGGGCCGCGAGGTCCTCGCCGGCGCCCTGCAGTTGCCCGGCCGCCGGCGAGCGCAGCTTGAGCTCCGCGATGAGATCGAAGCCGCTCGCATCGAGGCGCAGC
>JASHVF010000083.1 GCA_030039615.1 Gammaproteobacteria bacterium
CGCAGATCGGGTCGCGATTTGAGCATCGGGCGCGCGTTTGGGAGAATGCGCGCCCCTGCACGGCCGCCAGGCACCGCGGCCCTCGGCCCGCCAAGGCACCTCATGAGCACTCGCCGCGAACTCGCCAATGCCATCCGCGCGCTCTCCATGGACGCCGTCCAGCGTGCGAACTCCGGCCACCCGGGCATGCCGATGGGCATGGCGGACATCGCGCAGGCGCTGTGGTGTGACTTCCTCAAGTACAACCCCGCAAATCCCGCCTGGGAGGACCGCGACCGCTTCGTGCTGTCGAACGGCCACGGTTCGATGCTGCTCTACTCGGTGCTGTACCTGACCGGCTATCCGATGACGATCGCCGACATCGAGGCGTTCCGTCAGCTCGGCAGCAGGACTCCGGGCCACCCCGAGCACGACCTGTCGCTCGGCATCGAGACCACCACCGGGCCGCTCGGGCAGGGGCTTGCGAATGCGGTCGGCATGGCGTTCGCGGAGAAGCTGCTGGCGCTGCGCTTCAACCGGCCGGGCTTCGAGCTGGTCGACCACCATACTTATGCTTTCTGCGGCGACGGCTGCCTGATGGAGGGCGTGTCCCACGAGGCGTGCTCGCTCGCCGGGACGCTCGGGCTCGGAAAGCTCATCGTTTTCTACGACGACAACGGCATCTCCATCGACGGCAAGGTGAGCGGCTGGTTCACCGACAACACCCCGGAGCGCTTCGCCGCCTACGGCTGGCAGGTGATCCCGGCGGTCGACGGGCTCGACGGCGAGGCAGTGGCGGCCGCGATCCGCATGGCTCAGGCCGAACGGGAACAGCCCACACTCATTTGCTGCAAGACCATCATCGGCTACGGCGCGCCCCACAAGCAGGGCACGAGTGAGGCGCATGGCGAGGCGCTCGGTCCCGCGGAAGTCGCCGCGGCGCGCGTGACCCTCGGCTGGCCGTACCCGCCGTTCGTGGTGCCCGAGGAGATCCGTGCCGGTTGGGACCACAGGAAGCAGGGCGCCGCGGCCGAGGCCGCCTGGCGCGAGCTCTTCACGCGCTATGCCGGCGCCTACCCCGAGGAGGCGCGCGAGTTCGAGCGCCGCATGCTGGGTGCGCTGCCCGCCGGGTGGCGCGCCGCAGCCGCGCAGGCGCTCGAGCCGCTCAGCAAACAGACCGCGGCACAGGCGACGCGCGCCTCCTCGCAGGCGGTGCTCAACGCACTTGCGCCGCTGCTGCCGGAGCTGTTCGGCGGCTCGGCCGACCTGACCCAGTCGAACAGCACCTTCTTCAAGAGCGCCCGCACCGTGACCCCCCAGGATGAGGCGGGCGATTATCTGCACTACGGCGTGCGCGAGTTCGGCATGACGGCGATCATGAACGGCATTACGCTGCACGGCGGCCTGATCCCCTACGGCGGCACCTTCCTGGTGTTCTCCGATTACGCGCGCAACGCCGTGCGCCTCGCCTGCCTGATGCAGCAACGCGTGATCCTGGTGTACTCGCACGACTCCATCGGCCTCGGCGAAGATGGTCCGACCCACCAGCCGATCGAGCACCTCCCGAGCCTGCGGGCCATGCCGCACCTGAGCCTGTGGCGTCCCTGCGATGCCGCCGAGACCGCGGTCGCCTGGACGCTCGCGCTCGAGCGCCAGGGGCCCACCGCGCTGGTGCTGACGCGCCAGGGGCTCGCGCAGCAGCCGCGCACGGCCGCGCAGCTTCAGAGCATCGCGCGCGGCGGCTACGTCCTCATCGACTGCCAGGGGAGCCCGGAAGCGCTGGTCATCGCCACCGGCTCCGAGATCGGTATCGCGGCGCAGGCGGTGAACGCCCTGAACGCCGCCGGCCGGCGTCTGCGGCTCGTCTCGATGCCCTCCACCGACGCCTTCGACGCCCAGGACCAGGCGTACCGCGAGGCGGTGCTGCCCCGCGCCGTCACCCGCAGGCTGGCGGTCGAAGCGGCGGCGACCCAGAGCTGGTGGCGCTACGTCGGCGCGGCCGGCAGGGTGCTCGGCATCGATCGCTTCGGCGCCTCGGGCAAGGGGCCCGACGTTTTCGCTCATTTCGGCTTCACCGCCGATAATATTGCGCAACACCTGCGCGAACTGCTGGAGGCTTGATGGCAATCAGGGTGGGGATCAACGGTTACGGCCGTATCGGACGCAACGTGCTGCGCGCGCTTTATGAAGGCAAGCGCACCGGCGAGTTGCAGATCGTGGCACTCAACGACCTCGGCGACCCGAAGACCAACGCGCACCTGACGCGTCACGATACCGTGCACGGCCGCTTTCCCGGACGGGTGGAGGTGGACGGCGACTCCATGGTCGTGAACGGCGACCGCGTGCGGGTGCTGGCCGAGCGCGATCCGTCGAAGCTCCCCTGGGGCGAGCTCGGGGTCGAGTTCGTTCTCGAGTGCACGGGGCTCTTCACCAGCAAGGCCAAGGCAGGCGCGCACCTGAAGGGCGGCGCGAAGAAAGTGCTGATCTCGGCGCCGGGCGGCGACGACATCGACGCGACCATCGTCTACGGCGTCAATCATCAGATTCTGCAGAGCAGCTTCACGGTGGTCTCGAACGCCTCCTGCACGACCAATTGCCTCGCGCCGCTCGCCAAGGTGCTGAATGCCAGGGTGGGGATCGCCGCCGGCATCATGACCACCATCCACGCCTACACCAACGACCAGGTGCTGACGGATGTCTACCACTCGGACCTGCGGCGCGCGCGCTCGGCCACCATGTCGCAGATTCCGACGAAGACCGGGGCTGCGGCGGCCGTTGGACTCGTGCTGCCGGAGCTCAAGGGCAAGCTCGATGGCTTCGCGGTGCGCGTACCGACCATCAACGTCTCGCTCGTCGATCTCACCTTCAGCGCCAAACGCGCCACCTCGGTCGAGGAGGTCAATGCGGCGCTGAAAGAGGCCGCCGCGGGTGCGCTCCGGGGGATCCTCGCCTACAACGAGGAGCCGCTGGTGTCGGTCGACTTCAACCACGACCCGCATTCCTCGATCTTCGACGCCACGCTTACCAAGGTGATCGACGGCACGCTCGTCAAGGTGTGCGCCTGGTACGACAACGAGTGGGGCTTCTCCAACCGCATGCTCGACACCACGCTCGCGTGGTCTAAGGCCTCATGAAGCTGCTGCGCATGACGGATGCGGACCTGCGAAACAAAAGGGTCCTCATCCGCGAGGATCTCAACGTCCCGGTGCAGGACGGCGCC
>JASHVF010000084.1 GCA_030039615.1 Gammaproteobacteria bacterium
CGCGAGCCCCGGCGCGTTGAGAAAGTCAAAGGAGTGACCGACACTTAGAGCCCGACCCCGCGCGGCAAGTTGCCTGTATAACTATTACGACCCCGAGCAACACCCATGCGCATCCTCGACCGCTCCGTCTACGTCGGACCCTCGCTGTACGCCCGGTTCCCTGTCATCCGCCTCGAGCTCGAGCTCGGTGAGCTCGAGGCCTGGCCGACCGGGCGCCTGGGCCCCGCCTACATCGACGCGCTCGCCAGCGCGCTCCCCGGGCTCGCCGAGCACGGCTGCTCGTACCGCGAGCCGGGGGGCTTCCTGCGCCGCATGCGCGAGGGCGAGGGCACCTGGCTCGGCCACGTGCTCGAGCACGTGGCTATCGAGCTGCAGAACATCGCGGGCGAGGCGGTCACCTTCGGCAAGACGCGCAGCGCCGGCCCGTCCGGCGTCTATACCGTGGTCTACGAGTACGCTGAGCGTGACGAGGGCATCGCCGCCGGCGAGCTCGGACTGCGGCTGCTCGCCTCGCTCCTGCCCGAGGCGCTCAAGCCCCGCGACTCGGTGCCGGCCGGCTGGAACTGGCCGGAGGCGCGCGATCAGTTCATCCGCTTCGCGCAGCGGCGCGCGCTCGGGCCCTCGACGACGTCGCTGGTGCGCGCGGCGGAAGCGCGCGGCATCCCATGGCTGCGCCTCAACGAGCAGTCGCTGGTGCAGCTCGGCCACGGCAAGTACCAGCAGCGCATCCAGGCGACCGTCACCGGCCGCACGCCGCACATCTCGGTCGAGCTGGCGAGCGACAAGGAGGAGACCAACAAGATTCTCGCGGGCCTGGGCCTCCCGGTGCCGAAGCAGGAGCTGGTACAGAGCGAGACCGCGGCGGTGCGTGCCGCGCGCCGCATCGGCTTTCCGGTGGTCACCAAGCCCTACAACGGCAACCACGGGCGCGGCATCTCCATCCGTCTGACGACCGATGAGGAGGTGGCGCAGGGCTTCAACGTCGCACGCGAGCACTCGCGCTCGGTAATCGTCGAGACCTTCCTCGAAGGCGACGACCATCGGCTGCTGGTGGTGAACGGCGAGCTGGTGGCCGCCACGCGCCGCACGCCCGGACATGTCGTCGGCGACGGCGAGCACACGGTCGCCGAGCTCGTCGAGATCGTGAATCAGGACCCGCGCCGCGGCGTCGGCCACGAGAAGGTGCTGACGCGCCTCGAGCTCGACGCACAGGCGCACAAGATGCTGGAGCGCGCGCAGCTCGCGCCGCACTCGGTGCCCGCGGCGGGTCAGGCGGTGTACCTGCGCTCGACCGCCAACCTTTCCACCGGCGGCACCGCCACCGACGTCACCGACGTGATCCATCCCGACAATCGCGAGATGGCCGAGCGCGCCGTGCGCGCCATCGGGCTCGACGTCGGCGGCGTCGACTTTCTCTCCAACAACATCACCGAGAGCTACCGCAAGATCGGCGGCGGCATCTGCGAGGTGAATGCCGCGCCCGGCTTCCGCATGCACGTGGCGCCGAGCGAGGGCACGCCGCGCGACGTCGCCGCTCCGGTGATCGAGATGCTGTTCCCGCCGGGGGCCCCGGCGCGCGTGCCGATCGCCGCGATCACGGGCACCAACGGCAAGACCACCACGGCGCGCATGCTGGCGCACATCGCCAAGATGGCCGGCTACACGCCCGGGCTCACCACCACCGACGGCGTGTACATCGACGGCCAGCGCACCGTGCAGGGCGACATGACGGGGCCGGTGTCGGCGCGCATGGTGCTCGCCGATCCGCAGATCGACCTGGCGGTGCTCGAGACCGCGCGCGGCGGACTGCTGCGCGCCGGCATGGGGGTCAACGAAGTCAACGTCGGCGCCGTCATCAACGTGCAGCCCGATCACCTCGGGCTCAAGGGGATCGACACGCTCGAGCAGCTCGCCGAGGTCAAGCGCATCGTCGTCGAGGCGGCGAGCGACTGCGCGGTGCTCAATGCCGACGATCCGCTGGTGATGAGGATGTCCGGCTACACCGAGGCGCGGCACATCTGCTACGTCACCATGAACCCGCAGCACATCCTGGTGCGCGAGCACATCCGCGCCGGTGCGCGCGCCTGCGCGCTGGAAGCCGGCGTCAACGGCCAGATGATCACGCTCTACGACCGCGGCGGGCACATTCCGCTGCTCTGGACCCATCTGATCCCCGCCACTCTCGAGGGCCGCGCCACCCACAACGTGCAGAACGCGATGTTCGCCGCGGCCATGGCGTTCTCGCTCGGCATGAAGCTGGACGCCATCCGCCAGGGGCTGCGCACCTTCGACTCGACCTTCTTTCAGGCACCGGGGCGCATGAACGTCTTCAACGAGCACCCCTTCAAGGTGCTGCTCGACTACGGGCACAACGCGCACGCCGTCGGCGTGATGGCCGATCTCGCGCAGCGGCTCGACGTCCAGGGCCGGCGCATCGTGGTGCTCGCCGGCCCCGGCGACCGGCGCGATGAGGACCTGGTGGCGATCGCGCGCGCCGCGGCCGGGCGCTTCGACCACTACATCTGCCGCCGCGACGACGGGCTGCGCGAGCGCGAGCCCGACGAGGTGCCGCGCATCCAGGCGCAGGCGCTGCGCGAGGCCGGGGTGCCGGAGTCGGCGATCTCGATCATTCCGGATGAGCAGCAGGCGGTCGAGGCGGCGCTCAACATGGGCCAGCCCGGCGACCTGGTGCTGATCTTCGCCGACGCGCTGGTGCGCTCGTGGAAACAGATCACCAAGTTCAAGCCCGCGGGTGCCGC
>JASHVF010000085.1 GCA_030039615.1 Gammaproteobacteria bacterium
TCCTCGACCTTCGCCTTCCGCGCCTTCGGCGAGAAGCGCGCTTACGACTACACGCGCTCGGGCAACCCGACACGCGATCTGCTGGCGGGCGCGCTGGCGGAGCTCGAGCAGGGTGCCGGTGCGGTGGTGACCGCGAGCGGCATGGCGGCGGTTACGCTCGCCGGCTACCTGGTGCCCGCGGGCGCGCGCATCGTGGCGCCGCACGACTGCTACGGCGGTACCTACCGGCTGTTCGATGCGTGGCGGCGCCGCGGCGAGCGCGAGGTGGAGTTCGTCGATTTCGGCGACGAGGCTGCGGTGCGCGCCGCGCTCGCCAAACCCACGGCGCTGCTGTGGATCGAGACGCCGAGCAACCCCTTGCTGCGCATCACGGACATCGCGGCATTCGCGGCGCTGGGACGCGCGAGCGGCGCGCTCATCGTCGTCGACAACACCTTCCTCTCGCCCGCCTGGCAACAGCCGATCCCGCTCGGCGCCGACCTGGTCGTGCACTCGACCACCAAGTACCTGAACGGTCATAGCGACGTCGTGGGCGGCGCGGTCGTGGCGCGCGACGCGGCGCTGCACGAGCAGCTGGTGTGGTGGGCGAACTGTCTGGGCCTCACCGGGGCACCCTTCGACAGCTTCCTGACGCTGCGGGGTCTGCGTACCCTGCACGCGCGTCTCGAGCACCACGCCCGCAACACGCACGCGCTGGCGCACTGGCTCGACGGCCAGCACAACGTGCGGCACGTCTGCTACCCGGGGCTCGCGAGCCATCCCGGTCATGAGCTCGCGCGCCGCCAGCAGCGCGGCTTCGGCGCGGTCATCACGCTCGAGCTCGAGGGCGGGCACGACGCCGTGCGCGAGTTCGTCGCGGACCTCGCCTGCTTCTCGCTGGCGGAGTCGCTCGGCGGGGTGGAGAGCCTGGTGGCCCATCCGGCCAGCATGACCCACGCGGCGATGGATCCGGCCGCACGGCGCAGGGCGGGGCTCACCGACGGGCTGATCCGCCTGTCGATCGGCATCGAGGCGCTGGAGGATCTGCGCGCGGATCTGGCGCGGGCGCTGGCGCGCGCCGCGCGCGTGCTGCCCGAGCGGCCCCTCAAGGTGGCGGCGGCAGGCTCCTGACGACCGCCTCGGCCGCCGCGCGGCTGCCCGAGCTCGGCCCGCCGGCCCCGACGAGGTCCGCGGTGCGCACTCCCACGGCGAGCGTCGCGTCGGCGGCCCGCTCGAGCGCCTCGGCCTCGGCCGTCAGGCCGAGCGAGTGCCTGAGCAGCAGCGCCACGCTGTAGATCGTGCCGAACGGATTGGCGATGCCGCGGCCGGCGATGTCGGGCGCCGAGCCGTGGATCGGCTCGTAGAGTCCGCGTCGCCCCTCGCCGAGTGAGGCCGAGGGCAGAAGTCCGAGCGACCCGGCGAGCATCGAGGCCTCGTCGGTCAGGATGTCGCCGAACATGTTCTCGGTCACCAGCACGTCGAAGTCGCGCGGCCGGTGTATCAGGTGCATCGCCGCCGCGTCCACCAGCTGGTGCTCGAGGCGCACGTCCGGGAACTCCTGCTCCATGACCCGCTGGCAGACCGCGCGCCACAGGCGCGAGGTCTCGAGCACGTTTGCCTTGTCGATCGAGGTGAGGCGCCGGCGCCGCGTGCGCGCGAGGCGCGCCGCGACGCGCACGATGCGTTCGACTTCCTCGGCCGTGTAGACACACAGGTCGGTGGCGCGGCGCGCGTCGCGCGTCTTGTCGCCGAAGTAGATACCGCCGGTGAGCTCGCGCACGAACACCAGGTCGACGCCCTCGACCACCTCGGCCTTGAGCGTCGAGGCTGCGGCGAGCGCCGCGTGCACCTTCACCGGGCGCAGGTTGGCGTAGACCCCGAGCGCCTTGCGCAGCTGCAGGAGACCCGCTTCGGGCCGCAGCGGCGCGTCCGGCGCCGACCACTTCGGCCCGCCGATGGCCCCGAGCAGCACCGCATCCGCGGCGCGACAGGCGGCGAGCGTCGCCGCGGGCAGCGGCTCGCCGTGGCTGTCGATTGCGGCGCCGCCGAAGGGGAGCTCCTCGAGCTCGAACTCGTGGCCAAAGCGTGCGGCGATCGCGCGCAGGCAGGTGAGGCCCGCGGCGATGACCTCGGGCCCGATGCCATCGCCGGGCAGTACCGCGATGCGGGCTTTCATGCGCGGCGCTCGAAGGCCTCGATCTCGCGGCTGCGGGACAGGAGGTAGCCGAGCTCATCGACGCCGTTGAGCAGGCAGTGCTGCGCAAAAGCCTCGAGGGGGAAAGCCACGCGCCTGCCCTCGGGCAGCGCGAGCGTGGCGCTCGCGACATCCACGGTGAGCTCGGCGCCCGGATGGGCGATGAGCCAGGCGCTGGTCGGTGCGTCGACGATCAGCGGCAGCAGGCCGTTCTTCAGCGAGTTGCTGCGGAAGATGTCGGCGATCTCGGTGCTCACCACCACGCGGAAGCCGTGATCGAGCAGCGCCCAGGGCGCGTGCTCGCGCGAGGAGCCGCAGCCGAAATTGCGGCCCGCGACCAGGATGCGGCAGCCGGCGCTCTCGGGGCGGTTCAGCACGAAGTCGGCGCGCGGCGCGCCCGAGGCCTCGTAGCGCCAGTCCTCGAACAGGTGCGCGCCCAGGCCTGCGCGCGTGGTGGTCGTGAGGAAGCGCGCCGGGATGATCTGGTCGGTGTCGATGTTGGTCGCCGGCAGAACCACGGTGCGCGAGGTGAGGGTGGTGAAGGGCTGCATGGCTCGGGCCTCAGAGCAGCTCGCGCGGGTCGGTGACGCGGCCGCGCACCGCGCAGGCCGCGGCCGTGAGCGGGCTCGCGAGCAGGGTGCGGGCCCCGGGGCCCTGGCGGCCCTCGAAGTTGCGGTTGCTGGTGCTCACGGAATAGGCGCC
>JASHVF010000086.1 GCA_030039615.1 Gammaproteobacteria bacterium
TACCAGAGCATCACCGGCCCGTCGCTGTGGTGCGGCACGGAGTCGGAGGTGAGGGTGTAGGCGGCGATCACCGGCGTGATGAGCCGCGCCACCAGCAGCGAGAAGAACACCGCCGCCGCGACCGTCAGGCCGAACTGGATGAAGAACTGACCGGTGATGCCGCCCATGAAGCTCACCGGCAGGAACACCGCAATGATCGTCGAGGAGGTCGCCACCACCGCGAGCCCGATCTGATCGGCGGCATCGAGCGCCGCCTGAAAGGCGCTCTTGCCCATGCGTATGTGGCGCACGATGTTCTCGATCTCGACGATCGCATCGTCGACCAGTACGCCGGCGACCAGCGACAGCGCCAGCAGGCTGATGCTGTTCAGCGTGAAGCCCATCCACTGCATGAAGGCGAAGGTCGGGATGGCCGACAGCGGGATGGCGAGCGCCGAGATCAGCGTGGCGCGGATGTCACGCAGGAACAGCCACACCACCAGCACCGCGAGCAGCGAGCCCTCGATGAAGGCACTGAGCGCGGAATGGTAAGTCTCCTTGGTGTGGTCGACCGTGGTGAAGATCTGGGTGAGCTTCACCTCGGGATTCTCCCGGGTGATCTTGGCGAGCTCCGCCTGCACGCCGTTGTAGACGGTGACGTCGGAGGAGCCCTTGGTCTTGACCACGCCGAAGGTGGTGGCGGGGCGACCGTTGAGGCGCGCGATGCTGCGGATCTCGCCGACGCCGTCGCGCACCTCGGCGAGGTCCGAAAGCCGCGCGAAGCGCCCTCCGGGCAGCATGATCTGGGTCTCGCCGAGCGCGGCGGCGGTGCGCGCGCCGCCCAGCACGCGGATCGCCTGCTCGCCCCCGGCGAGCTGCGCGCGGCCGCCGGGCGAGTCGAGGTTGAGGTTGCGCAGCTGCTCGTTCACCTGCACCGCGGTGATGCCGAGCGCCTGCATGCGGGCCGGATCGAGCTCGACGCGGATCTCGCGGTTGACGCCGCCGCCGCGGTTCACCTGCGCCACGCCGGGCACGCCGAGCAGCCGCTTGGTGATCGTGTTATCGACGAACCAGGAAACCTCCTCCTCGGTGAGCACGCTCGAGCTGACGGCGAAATACACGATCGAGTTGCCGTCGGCGTCGATACGCTGCACCACCGGCTCCTGGATCGTCTGCGGCAGCTGCGAGCGGATCTTGGAAACCGCGTCGCGCACGTCGGCGACCGCGCGGTCGATCGGCGTGCCGATGTTGAACTGGATGGAGATGTTGGCCACGCCCTCCGGGGCCCAGGAGGTGATGTTGTCGATGTTGCCGATGCCGGCGACCGCGCCCTCGACCTTCTGGATGACCTGGGTCTCGAGCTCCTGGGGCGAGGCCCCCGGCTGCGCGATGGTGACCGTCACCACCGGAAACGTGATGTCGGGATCGAGCGTGACCGGCAGCCGGATGAACGCCGCGATGCCGAGGAAGAACAGCACCACGAACAGCATCACCGGCGGCAGCGGATGCCGGATCGCCCAGGCGGAGATGTTCCTCATGGCGGAGGTGCCTGCGGCTCCGCGGCGGTGGTTTTCACCGACTCGCCCTCGCGCAGGAAGCCGCCTGCGCTCTTGACGATCTGCTCATCGCCCTTGAGGCCGGAACCGATCACGACGCCGGCGTCGGAGGTCTCGGCGACCGTCACCGCGTGTCGCGCGGCATGCCCCTCGGCGTCGACCACGATCACGTAGCTGCCGTCGCCGTCGGCGAATACGGCCGTCTTGGGCAGGACCGGACGCCGCGCCTTCGCGATCGTCACCTCGGCGCGCGCGAAGGCGCCCGGGCGCAGCGCCGCATCGGGCTGCAGCTGGATGCGGATGTCGCCGAGGCGGGTCAGCGGGTCGATGATCGCGCCGAGCAGGCGCACCTTGCCCTGGAACGGGCGCGCCAGTCCGGTCAGGTACACCGTCGCGGGTTGTCCGACCTGTACCTGAGCCAGATCCTGCTCCGCGATCTGGCCGCGCATCTCCACCTCACCGCCGCTCGCCACGCGGAACAATGCCTCGCCGCCCGGGTTTGCGATCTGGCCCACCTCGGCGCGGCGCGTCAGAACGGTGCCTGCAAAGGGCGCCGTGACGCGCGTGCGCGCGACGCGCGCCTGAGCTTCCGCGAGCTGCGCGGCCGCGACTTTGACGTTGGCGGCATCGGTCACCGCCGTGGCACGGCGCTTCTCGATGTCCTCCGCCGAGAGCGCGCCCGCGGCCTCGACCCCGAGCGCGCGCTTGTACTCGGCCGCCGAGAGCGCCGCCTGGGCCTGCGCTTGCTCGAGCGAGGCGGCGAGGCGGTTCACCTGGGGGATGAGCACGGAGTCATCGAGCCGCGCGAGCAGCTGGCCCTTCTGCACGTGGTCGCCCGCCTCGACGTACACGCCGATGATGCGCGCCGTGTCGCCCTCGTTGGCGATCGGCATGTCGTAGCGGGCGGCAATGGCGCCCGTGAAGCTCACACTCGCAGTCACCTCTTTCACGACCGGCGTCATGACGGTGACCAGCGGCACCTCGTCCTGGTGCATGAGAGGGGTCACATGGGGCTTGCGTCCCATGAGCATGAAGGACACGGAGGCCGCGAGCAGCGCGAGCAGCACGACGCCGCTCGGCAGCAGCCACTTGCGCACGCCGCCGAGCCCTCCGCCCTCGCTGACCGGCGGAAGCTCCGGCGAGGAGGGGGCATCAGCCGCGGGCGGCCGGTCGAAGCCGACACGGTCACGGCCGATCCAGGTGACCTGCTCGTCGTCGTGGCTGCTCAGATGTTCGGGGTTTGTGCCCACTGAGATTCCCAAATGGTCGAGACCGCTGCGCCGATGCACTTTAGAACCAACGCGTTGCGATGGAGTTTAATCGCCGTCGCAATTATTTAAGCCCCGGACGCGCCGAAGGGACGCACGCAGGCGACGGGCCGAGCGCATCTGCGGCAGCGGCGCCTGCGGGGCGGCGCAGTCTACCGGGAAAGTCCCGTGAAATCAGTAACTTTTGAGGCGAGTGGTGCCGGGAATAGGATTCGAACCTACGACCCACGCATTACGAATGCGTTGCTCTACCAACTGAGCTATCCCGGCCCCGGGGAACGCGGCTTCGGCGGCGGAAGGCCGCGGATTCTACTGCTTTTTGCGCAGCCGAATAACCAGATCGATGCCGGCGACTTCGGTGCCCGGAGGCGGCGCCGGCAGGCGGCTGAACTCGACCTCCGGCACGGGAACGTCGATCAGCGCGCCGCTCGATAAGTCGTGAAAGTGGTAATGGGGATCGACATTGGAGTCGAACCAGGCGCGGGCGCCGTCGACCGACAGCTGGCGGATCAGCCCGTGCGAGGCGAACAGGTTCAGCGTGTTGTACACCGTCGCCTTGGACACCCGTGCGCCGCTGCCGCGCAGGCTCGCGAGGATCTGCTCGGCCGACAGGTGCTGGGGGGCCGAGAGCAGCACGGTGGCGATGCGCACGCGCTGCGCCGTGGGGCGGATTCCGCAGGCCGAGAGGCGCGTCTCGCAACGGGAGTCGAAATTCAGCATCGGCGCATTATAGGGAAGGGGAGACGTAAGTCAAAATAAAGTCTTAGATTTCATGACGTTGTGGCCAGCTTGTTCTCCAGATGCTTGGCCAGCTCGGCGATCGTCGGGAAGTCGAAGAGCTCGGTGAGATCGACCTTGCCGGGATAGAGGCGCTCGATCTGCTCGTGGATCTCGATCAGCTTCAACGAGCTCGCGCCCACTTCGAAGAGGTTGTCGTTCACGTCGACCCGCTTTCCCTCGAGAGCCGCGTCGCAGATCGTCTTCAGCTGCTCCTCGAGCTCGCTGCGCGCGCGCTGCCCGGGGCTGCGCTGCGCGGCGCGCAGTGCCGCGAGCTCGGCGAGCTCGGCGTCGAACTCCCCGTCGACATAGCTCTCCTCGAGCAGGTGACGCTGGATCTTGCCGCTGGTGGTTTTCGGGATGCGCTTGACGGGCACGACTGCGGCCACTTCGAGACCGGTCTGCTCGTTGATGAGGCGCGCCACCTGCGTGGCGATCGGCAGAAAATCCTCAGCCCCGCTCCGGTGCAGCACGAACACCACGAGCTGCTCGGTCTCCTCGCCGCGCCGGCGCACGCCCGCGGCGACCACCTTGCCGAGCTCGAGGCCCGGGGCGCGCTGCGCGATCGCTTCGAGGTCGTGGGGGTAGTAGTTCTGGCCGTTCACGAAGATGATTTCCTTCGCGCGGCCCGAGATGTAGAGGTCGCCGCCGTGGCGCAGCCCCAGGTCCCCGGTGCGCAGCCAGCCGTCGGCGGTGAAGGCCGCGGCGTTGGCCGCCGGATCCTCGAAATAGCCGCGCGTCACGTTGTCGCCCGTCATGTGCACGTGGCCGATGCGGTCTTCAGGCAGCTCCCGGTCGTCGTCGTCCGCGATGCGCACGCGCGTATACGGGATCGCCTTGCCTTCGCTCACGAGCCTGAGCGCATGCGGGTCGCCGTCGGCGACCTGCTCGACCGGGTCGCCGGGATTCATGCGGTGGCGGTTGAGGGTGAGCGTCTTGAGCGGCGCACCGACCGGCGGGAAGCTCACCGCGAGCGAGGCCTCCGCCAGGCCGTACACCGGGTACATGGAGTTGCGCGCGAGGCGCGCGGGCGCGAGCCGGCTGAGGAACTCATCGCACAGCTCCACCGAGATCGGTTCCGCGCCGTTGAAGATCAGGCGCACCGCCGACAGGTCGAGGCCCTCCACCGGCCGCTCGCCCAGCACCTTGAGGTAATGCTTGTAGCCGAAGTTCGGCGAGCAGAGGATCGTGGCGCGGATCTTCGCGGCCAGCGCGAGCCACAGCAGCGGGCGGCGCACGAAGAGCTCGGTCGGCATCAGGTGCGAGTGCACGCGGTTGGCGAACATCACGAGGTGAAAGCCGATCAGCCCCATGTCGTGGGTGAGTGGCATCCACGACAGGCTCACGTCGTTCTCGTTGAAGCCGCCCACCTCGGTCGAGCCGCGCCAGTTGGCGATGATGTTGCCGTGGGTCAGCACCACCCCCTTGGGGTCAGACGTCGAGCCGGACGAGAACTGGATGAAGGCGGTGTCCTCGGGTTTGACGCGCTGGATGCTGCCGGCGCGCGAAATGTCATCGAGGTCATCGACCAGGAAGGTGCGCGTGCGCAGGCCCTCGAACAGCTGCGTCTCGCCGGCAGCGGCGGCGAAAGCGCCGACGCGCTCGAGCGAGCGGCGCTCGGTGTAGAGGTAGGGCGCGCCAAGGCGCCGCGCGATGCGCAGCAGCTTGTGGCGGTGCTCGTCGCTGATGCCGAGCGCCACCGGCACCGGCACGATGCCGCCGAGGATCGCCGCCCAGAACACGTCGATGAACTGCTCGTTGTCGCCCAGGAACAGGATCAGCTTGTCGCCGCGCCGCGCCCCGAGCCGTTGCAGGTGGTAGAGGATGCCGAGCGCGCGCTCGTAGAGCTCCTCGCTCGAGACGCTGCGCGACTCGTTCTCGCCCTCGAGGTAGGTGATGCTGCGCGGGAAGGCGCGGTTCGCCTCCAGCACTTCGATCAGCGTGGTGGCGGCGATCATGTGCGGCGTTCCAGCCTCATGTGCAGCGGGTGGCGCGTGCGCAGGTTGATCTGCGCCTCGAGCTCGAGCGGCCTGTCGGGCACGTATACCAGGCGGTAGCGGCGCGCCACTTTGTAGACGTGCACCAGCATCTCGTAGAGCGCGAAGGCTTCCCCGATGCAGTGGCGCGGCCCGGCGGCAAACGGCATGTAGGCGAAGCGCGGCCGCTCGGCGTCATGCTCGCCCGCAAAGCGCTCCGGCCAGAAGCGGTCGGGATGCTGCCAGTAGCGCGGGTGCCGGTGCAGCAGGTAGAGCGGCAGCAGCACGTTGGTGCCGGCCGGCACCGCGAAACCGCCGAGCACGTCCGCCGCCAGCGTGCGCCGCGACAGCAGCCAGCCCGGCGGATAGAGCCGCAGCGCCTCGTTCACCACCTGGCTGGCGTAGGCGAGCGACTCCGCCTCCGCGGGGCTCGGCGCCGCCATCGCGGGTGCCGCGTCGAGCTCGGCGTGCAGCCGCGCCTCCGCGTCCGGGTGCTGCGACAGGAGGTACCAGGTCCAGTTGAGGCCGCTCGCGGTGGTCTCGTGCCCCGCCACGATCAACGTCATGATCTCGTCGATCAGCTCGCGCTCGCCCATCGGCTCGCCGCTCTGCTTGTCGCGCGCCGCCATCAGCATTGCGACGTAATCGAAATGCTCCTCGGGCTCGGCGCGGCGCCGCGCGATGAGCTGCGCGACCAGCTTGGTGAGCGAGCGAAACTTGTAGGCGAACTGCAGATCACGCCCCTGCTCCCTGGCGACCACCTCGAAAGGGTTGCCGCCGAGCTGCTCGGAGAGGCGATCCAGGTCGCGGCCGAAGATCGAGCGCAGCACGATCTCGAGCGTGAGGTCGCTCATCTCGTCGGTGAGATTCAGCACCTCGCCGCGCGCCGCCAGCCGGTCCCAGCTCGCGAGGCGGCGCTCGTTGGCGGCGGCGATCAGCTCTGCGAACCCGGTGATCACGCGGCGGTGGAACAGCGGCTGCATCATGTAGCGCTGGCGCGTCCACAGCTCGCCTTCGCTGGTCATGATGCCCTTGCCGAGCAGGATCTTGACGCGGTCGAGCCCGAGACCCTTGACGTAATTGCGATGGTTGGTGACCAGCACCCGCTTTACGTCGTCCGGATGATGGATGACATAGGTATAAGATTTGCGTGCCGGAACGAATACGCGATAGGTATCGCCGTAGCGGGCGAACAGCTCGATCATGCGCTCCAGCGAATCGTCGGTGGAGCCGACGTCGAATTGCGGCTCGGCTTCGGGGGCTAAGGGGTTCGCGGATGCGGCGGCGGTCATGCAAGCTGTTGAAAGCCAAACTTTAATCTTATATCACACGGACCTGCGCGGTCAGTGGCCGGAAGAGGCAGCGCGAGCGCTCGCCGCCCGCCTGCCGTACGCGAAACGGCTCGAAGTCGCCGCACGCGGCGCGCGCGCGCGGCAGACGCTCGCCGGGGTTGCGCTGGCGTTGCGCGCGCTCGCGCACCTCACCGGCACGC
>JASHVF010000087.1 GCA_030039615.1 Gammaproteobacteria bacterium
ACTTGACACCCACACCCCTGACCGCGGCGACGATCGAGTTATTGCCCTGGCGATGCGCATTCACGGCGCGCGAGGAGGGGATGTCCTGGCCGCCGGTCGCGGCCGAATAGCCGTTGTCGATGATGATGGTCAGGTCGTCGTGCTGGTTGAACACGGCATTGCCGACACCGCTGGTGAGTCCGTTGTGCCAGAAGCCGCCGTCACCCATGACGGACACGGCGCGCCCGCGCTCGGCCCCGGCAAAGGCGGAGGCGCCGGCGGGCCCGAGCCCGTAGCCCATGATGCTGTTGCCCATGTTGAAGGGCGGCAGGGTCGCGAACGAGTGGCAGCCGTTGTCGGCGCTGATGTGCAGCGGCCCGATCTCCTTCTGCAGGAGCTTCATCGCCGCGAAGAACGGCCGTTCCGGGCAACCGGTGCACAACCCCGAGGGCCGCGGCGGAACCAGCGCCGCGAGCCGCTGCGCGGGCACCAGCGGCACCTCCACGGCGGCCCCGCCCGGCTGCGCGGCGCGCAGCTGCGGCGCCCACTTGCCGATGAACTCGGCGAGTCCTTTGCGCAGCACGTCGACCGTGTACTCGCCGGCGAGCGGCAGCAGCTCCTTGCCGAGGATGCGCGCCGGCAGCTCGCGCTGCCGCAGGATCTGGTTGGCGGCCTGCTCGATGAATTCCGGCTGCCCCTCCTCGATCACGAGCACCGCGCGCTTGCCGCGGCAGAAGCGCTCCCATTCCCCGGGCACGAGCGGATAGGTCACGTTGAGCACGTAGAGCGGCAGCGAGCTGTTGCCGAAGGAGTCGGCGCAGCCGAGCAGCTCGAGCGCGCGCAGCGCGCTGTTGTAGAGGCCGCCCTGCAGCACGATGCCGAC
The DNA here is from genome assembly GCA_030039615.1 of Gammaproteobacteria bacterium. Taxonomy (GTDB): domain Bacteria; phylum Pseudomonadota; class Gammaproteobacteria; order Steroidobacterales; family Steroidobacteraceae; genus 13-2-20CM-66-19. The sequence goes on from JASHVF010000087.1 coordinate 863, forward strand.
GTCGGCGCCGTCGGCGCCGTCGGCGCCGAGGAACTCGTTCAGTGCGTGCTCGGCGACGAAGCGCTGTGCCGCCGGCAGCCGTTCCTGGATCTTCTCGCGCTCCTGGGCGTAGGTCGAGGGCGGCAGGATGATGCGCCCGTAGTCGCGGCTCGGCTGCCTGAGCGCCTCGGTGGTCGAGAACGCCGGGCGGCGGTTGTCCTGCGCCTCAAAGCGGCCGTAAACGTGGCAGGCGCGGATGCGCAGCATGAGCATCACCGGCGTGTGGCTCGCCTCGGAGAGCTCGAAGCCCTGCTCGACCGCGCGCACGATGGCCGGCAGCTGCGGCCGCGGATCGAGCAGCCATATCTGCGACTTCATGGCAAAGGCGTGGGTGCGCTCCTGCATGATGCTGGCGCCCTCGCCGTAGTCCTCGCCGAGGATGATGAGCGCGCCGCCCTTGACGCCCGCGGAGGCGAGATTGGCGAGCGCATCGGAGGCGACGTTGGTGCCGACGGTCGACTTCCAGGTCACCGCGCCCCGCAGCGGGTAATTGATCGAGGCCGCGAGCATCGCCGCCGCGGTGGCCTCGGAGGCGCTCGCCTCGAAGTGCACGCCGAGCTCGCTGAGGATGCCCTCGGCGTCCGCCAGCACGTCCATCAGGTGCGAGATGGGCGCGCCCTGGTAGCCGCCGACGTAGGCGACGCCCGATTGCAGCAGCGCCTTGGTCACGGCGAGGATGCCCTCGCCGCGGAACTCCGCCCCCTGCCCGAGGCGCAGCGACTGCACTTCCCTGGCGAATGAGCGCTCGGCCACGAGTGTCTCAGGTCACGCCGGCACGAGCGCCAGGACGCGCAGCGGGCTGCCCGAGCCGTTGACGATCTTGAGCGGCGGCGCGATCACCACCGCGCCGGTCGGCGGCAGCTGGTCGAGATTGATGAGACTCGCGAGTCCGAAGCGATTTGAGCCGTGCATGATGGTGTGACAGGGAAACATCGGCTCGAAGGTGAACGCCTGCCCGGCATCGGTGCCGACGGTCTCGACGCCGACCCCGAGAATGTCGCGCTCCTTCGCGAGGAACGGTACGCACTTGGGGTCGAAGCCCGGCGTGTGCGCACCGTCGGCGCCGATGTTGAGAAAGTCCCGGGCGCCCTTGCGCTGCGACCAGTCGGTGCGCACCAGCACCCAGGCGTGCGGGGGGATGCGTCCGTGCCGCTCCTCCCAGGCCTCGACGGCGGCGCGCGTCAGCAGGAAGTCGGCGTTGCTGCGCGCCTGCTGCGCAACGTCGATGACGCACGCCGGCCCTATGAAGCGCTCGACCGGGATGTTGTGGGTGGCGTTGTTGGCGTAATCCTTGCCCGTGACCCAGTGAATCGGCGCGTCGAAGTGCGTGCCGGTGTGCTCGCCGCAGGCGATGTTGTTCCAGTACCAGGCGGGTCCGCGGGCGTCGTAGCGCGAGATCTCCTCGAGCGTGAAGGACTTGGAGGGCGCGAACTGCGGCGGCAGCTGGATGGTGGGCGTCGCCGACTCGAGCGGCACGGTGAGATCGACGACGCGGATGCCGCCGCCCACGATGCCCGCGACCAGCTGCGCCAGCGCGGCCGCGGAGTTGCCCGAAGATTGCGTTGCTGTGGCCATGGGACCTCTCGCTGTTATTGTCGGCTCGATGCCATCAGGGGTGCCAGCGGCGGGAAAATAATTGACACCTGAAGTAACTCGGAATATAACATAGCGCGCGCGCCTGCGATACGGGCGCTCATTAAAGGCTTGCGGGCACGATGCTGCGAATCGTCTGCGTGGGGGGCGGGCCGGCGGGGCTGTACTCGGCCATCCTGCTGCGCAAGGCGCTGCCGGCGGCGCGCGTCGAGGTCTACGAGCGCAACCGCCCCGACGACACTTTTGGATGGGGCGTGGTGTTCTCGGACGAGACCATGGAGAACTTCCGCGCCGCCGACCCCGAATCGCACGCGGCGATCCTCGCCAATTTCCATCATTGGGACGATATCGCCATCCATTTCCGCGGCCGGCGCTTCCTCAGCCGCGGGCACGGCTTCTGCGGCATCGGGCGCAAGCGCCTGCTCGCGCTGCTGCAGGAACGGGCGCGTACGCTCGGCGTGCGGGCGCGGTTCGAGCACGAGGTCGCGGACGCGGGCGCCTTTGCCGACGCCGACCTGATCGTCGCCGCCGACGGAGCCAACAGCCGCACCCGTGCGCTGCATGCGGGCATCTTCGAGCCCGACATCGAGGCGCGCAAATGCCGTTACATCTGGCTCGGCACCACCCGGCCTTTTGCCGAGTTCACGTTCGCGTTCGAGCAGACCGAGCACGGCTGGTTTCAGATCCACGCCTATCAGTTCAGCCCGGAGCTCTCGACGGTCATCGTCGAGACACGCGAGGAGACCTGGCGCGCGCACGGGCTCGACGCCTTCGACACGGCGCGCTCGATCGAATTCTGCGAGCGGCTGTTCGGCAGGTATCTCGAGGGTCACCGGCTGCAGAGCAACGCCGGGCACCTGCGGGGCTCCGCCTGGCTGAACTTCAATCGGCTGCTGTGCAGGCGCTGGCACCACGGCCGCATCGTGCTGCTCGGCGACGCGGCGCACACCGCGCACTTCTCCATCGGCTCGGGCACCAAGCTCGCCATGGAGGATGCGATCGCGCTCACGCGCCAGGTGGCGGCGGGAGGCGGCCTGGAAGAGGCGCTGACTGCCTATCACGAGGAGCGGCTCACCGAGGTGCTGCGCCTGCAGAGCGCGGCGCGCAACCGCATGCAGTGGTTCGAGAACGTCGCGCGCTATACGCATCTGCCGCCCGAGCAGTTCGCCTACAGCCTCCTCACCGGCAGCCAGCGCATCGGGCACGAGAACCTGAAACTGCGCGACCCCGCCTTCGTGAGCGACTACGAGGGTTGGCTGGCGCGGCGCGACGGCCTCGCCGCGGCGCGGCCGCCGATGTTTCTGCCGTTCAGGCTGCGCGAGATGACGCTCGAGAATCGCGTGGTGGTCTCGCCGATGGCGCAATACAGCGCGCACGACGGCCTGCCGGACGACTGGCATCTGGTGCACTACGGACACCGCGCGCTCGGCGGCGCGGGCCTCCTCTACACGGAGATGACCTGCGTCTCTGCCGAGGGGCGCATCTCCCCCGGTTGCACGGGACTGTGGAACGAGGCGCAGCGCGACGCCTGGCGACGCGTCGTCGATTTCGTGCACGCGCGCTCCCCGGCGCGGCTGTGTCTGCAGCTCGGACACTCGGGCCGCAAGGGCTCGACGCAGCTCGGCTGGCAGAGCCCGGACCAGCCGCTCGCCTCGGGCAACTGGCCCGTCATGGCGCCCTCGCCGCTCCCTTACCTGGCGGGCGTCAGCCAGGAGCCCCTGCCGATGAGCCGGACCGACATGCAGCGGGTGTGCGCTGAGTTCGTGCGCGCCGCCCGCCTCGGCACCGAGGCCGGGTTCGACATGCTCGAGCTGCACATGGCGCACGGCTACCTGCTGGCGTCCTTCCTCTCGCCCTTGACGAACCGGCGGAGCGATGAGTACGGCGGCGGCGTGGAGAATCGCCTGCGCTACCCGCTCGAGGTGCTGCGCGCAGTGCGCGCCGCCTGGCCGGCGGAAAAGCCCCTCGCGGTGCGCCTGTCGGCCTGCGACTGGGCCGAGGGTGGCTTGAGCGATGCCGACCTGCTGTGCATCGTGCGCGCCTTCAAGGACGCCGGCACCGATCTCATCGATGTCTCCACCGGCCAGACCGTCCCCTGGCAGCAGCCGCTCTACGGGCGCATGTGGCAGACGCCGTTCGCGGACGAGATCCGCAACGAGATCGGCATCGCCACCCTCGCGGTGGGCAACATCTACGAGCCGGACCACGTGAACTCGATCATCGCCGCCGGCCGCGCGGATCTCTGCGCCATCGCGCGACCCCATCTCGCCAATCCCGCCTGGACCCTCGAGGCAGCGGCGCGCCAGGGATACGAGGCGCAGTGGTGGCCGCAGCAGTACCTCTCGGGCAAGAGTCAGCTCGAGCGCAACCTCAAGCGCGCGGCGCGCGCGGCAGACGCGGTATGAGCGGCGCCGCCCTCGCCGGCAAGCACGCCCTCATCACCG
>JASHVF010000088.1 GCA_030039615.1 Gammaproteobacteria bacterium
CCTGGCGTCCCGGGGGCATTCACCCCGAGCCATTTCGCGAGGAAGGCCCACTGATCGGCGAAATCCTCGACCTGCATCCACACGGGCTTGCCGGCGCCGTGGCCGGCGCGGGTCTCGACCCGGATCAGGATCGGGTTCGGGCAGCTCTGCGCGGCCTGCAGCGCCGCGGCGAACTTGTAGCTGTGCCACGGTACCACGCGATCGTCGTGGTCGGCCGTGGTGATGAGCGTCGGCGGATAGCAGACACCCTTCTTCACGTTCTGGTAGGGCGAATACGCGTACAGGGCACGGAACTGCTCGGGGTCCTCGGCAAGGCCGAAGTCGGACGACCACTGGCGCGCGTTGGCGCTCGCAGTCTGGTAACGCAGCATGTCGAGCACCCCGACTGCGGGCAGCGCGACCCCGAAGAGATCGGGCCGCTGCGTCAGCACCGCGCCGATGAGCAGTCCGCCGTTGCTGCGCCCATGGATGCCTAAGCGCGCACTGCGGGTATAGTTCTCGCGGATCAGGTACTGGGCGGCGGCGATGAAGTCGTCGAATACGTGCTGCTTGTTGGCGAGGGTGCCGGCCTTGTGCCAGGCCTCGCCGTACTCCCCGCCACCGCGCAGGTTCGCCTCGGCGTAGACGCCGCCCATCTCGAGCCATGCCTGCACCTGCGGGCGGTACTGCGGCGTGAGCGAAACGTCGAAGCCGCCGTAGCCGTAGAGCAGCAGCGGGTTGTCGCCGTTCTTCTCGAGGTCGCGCCGGTGGGTGATGTACATCGGCACGCGCGTACCGTCCTTGCTGCGGAAGAACACCTGCTCGGTCACGTAGGCGTCGGTCGAGGCCGGGATACGCGGCGCGCGCCACAGCGTCGTCTGATTCGCGGGCACGTCGAGACGATAGATCCGGTGCGGTGTCAGGTAGTCGGTATAGCCAAAGAAGGTCTCGCTCTGATCGCCTTCGCCGCGGAAGCCGTCCACCCCGCCCTTGCCGGGAAGCGGCACCTCGCCGAGCGCGCGGCCGTCGCGCTCGTAGATGCGCGCAACGCCGTGGGCGTCCTCGACGTAACGGGCGATGATGCGGCCGCCGACGTAGCTCGCCTCCTCGAGCGTGCTGCCGCTTTCGGGTACCACGGTGCGCGGCGTCGGTCGCATGGCGCGCGCGTCGACCGCGATGACCTCCCCGAAGGGCGCGTCCCGGGTAGTGCGGAAATAAAGCTCATCCCCCTGCGCTCCGACGAATGTGTAGAGCGCGTCCCAGGCCGCGAACAGCGGTCGCGGCTGCGCCTGCGGATGACGCAGGTCGAGCAGCCAGACGCCGTTCTTCTCGTAGCCTTCGACCTGCGTGATGACGAGCCAGGCGCCGTCCTCGGTGACGCGCGCGGTAGGGATGCGCGTCGGGTTATCGGTTACCTCGTAGACCAGTCGATCCTGGTCCTGCGTGGTGCCGAGCGCATGGAAGTAGATCGCGGGTCGCGCGGCATCGTCGCCCCGGCCGCTCGCGAGTGCGGGATAACGGCTGTAGTAGACACCTGAGCCGTCGTGCGCCCAGGACACGCCCCAGAACTTGGTGAAGCGCACCGTGTCGGGCAGATCGGCGGCATCGCTCACCCGGCGGAAGCGCCACACCTGCCAGTCGGTGCCGCCGTCGGAGGTCGCATAGGCGACGACGCTGCCCTGCTCGTCCGGCATGAATGCCGAGAGTGCCACGGTCGCATCGGCGCGCACCGCGTTGGGATCGAACAGGACGCGGCCGGCGGAGTCGAGCTGCTCGCTCACGTACAACACGCTCTGATTCTGCGAGCCGTCGTTGTGCAGGTAGAAGTAATGCGCGCCGCGCCTGATCGGCAGCTCGTAGCGCTCATAGCTCCACAGCTGCGTGAGTCGCGCCTTGAGCCAGGCACGCTGCGGCAGCGCCTCGAGCCGCGGCCGGGAGACGGCGTTTTGCGCCGCCACCCACTGCTCGACCGCCGGGGAGCCCAGGTCCTCCAGCCAGCGGTAGGGGTCCTTGACGTGCGTGCCGAAGAAGTCGTCGCTGATACTGACCTGCACGGTGAGCGGGTAGACGGGCGCCTGGGCGATGGCCGGCAGCCCGATCGCGGTCTCGGTGGCGGTGCGCATCGGCTTGCCGCCGGGCCCGGGACCCGATGCCGGCTCGCGGTTGCCGAGCTCGGCGCTCACGCAGGCCGCCAGCAGCACCGCACCGAGCATCGTCGCGGCGGCTGCCGCAACGATGAAGAGCCGGCGCTCGCCTCTCAAGGGAACTTGATCTTGCCGCCGCCCGCGGCCGGTCCCGCCGTGGGCCCAAGACCCCCACCGACCTCCGGCACGACGATGCGCGAGGCTGCCTCGCGGCGCAACTCACGCGCCTCGTCGATCGCCTGCTCGAGCGCCACCTTCACCCCGTCCGGGAACTTCTTCAGTGCCTCCTCGAGCGTGCGTGCCTCGATCTCGAAGCCGAGGGGCAGGATGCCCGCCGGAGTGAGCAGCTGCGTCTGGCCGGAGAACAGCACCGCACGTGAAGAGTCCGGCGCGCCGTCGGCGGTGACCGGAGTCAGCCGCCGGATGCTGCCGGCGCGGCGGTCCGTGAAGACGTCCTCGCGGTAGAGATTCTTGGAGTCGAGGTCGACATCCGGGAGATCGTTCGGGGCTGCCATATGAATTCCGTCAGCTGAGTCGTGGCATTGTACTCGCACTACGGCGGCGGCAAATGCTTCAGCGCCGCGACGAATGGCCGGTCCGCTTCCAGCAGGTCCTCGCGCTCGAGCAGCGCCGGCTCGACCCAGCGCAGCTGCTGCCCGTCGAGCGCCTGCGGAGTGCCCGCGTAGCGCGCCACGATCCACATCGAAAGCTCGACGTCGCGATCCGGGTAGCTGTGCTCGAGCCGCAACAACGCACGGCTGAGCTCGACCTCGATGCCGAGTTCCTCGCGCAGCTCGCGCGTCAGCGCCGCCGCCTCCGACTCGCCGGCGGCGACCTTGCCGCCCGGAAACTCCCAGCGGCCCGCCTGGTGCTTGCCCGGCGGGCGCTGCGCGATGAGTACCCGCCCCGCCGCGTCGTAGAGTGCCGCTGCCACGACCAGAATCATGGCCCGGGCGCGATCGCAGCAGCTATTCGACGCTCGACAGCGCGCCGTGGCAGTGCTTGTACT
>JASHVF010000005.1 GCA_030039615.1 Gammaproteobacteria bacterium
ACCTCGAGCGGCGAATACAAGAGCTTCGCCCAGCGCGCGCCGGTAGCGATCACCACGTGCGTGCTGCCGAACTCCAGCACCTCGTCCGCCGACAGGCGGTTGCCGCGGTAGATATTCACGTTGGCGAGCTTCGCGAGCTGGCCGCGCCGCCAGTCGAGCACGCGTCCCCACGCCGCGAGTCCCGGCAGGCGGGTCTCGAAACGCAGCCGCCCGCCGATCTCATCGCCGGCCTCGGCGACCGTGACTTCGTAGCCGCGCCGGCCGAGCGTCAGCGCGCACTCGAGACCCGCGGGGCCGGCGCCGACGATGAGCACCGAGGCCTCGCCGGCGGCTTTGGCGACGCGCTCGGGATGCCAGCCGCGGCGCCATTCCTCGCCGATGGTCGGATTCTGCGTGCAGCGCACCGGCACCGAGTCGTGCCAGCTGGAGATGCAGATATTGCAGCCGATGCATTCGCGGATGTCCTGCTCGCGCCCCTCGTCGATCTTGCGCGGCAGGAAGGGATCGGCGATCGAGGGGCGCGCGGCGCCGATGAGATCGAGCACGCCGCGACGGATCTGGCTCACCATCGCGTCGGGAGAGGTGAAGCGGCCGACGCCCACCACCGGCTTCGCCGTCAGGCCCTTCACGAAATCGATGACCGGCTCGTGGCTGCCCTCGGCGGCGAAGCGCGACGGCGGGCAATCGGTCGGGGAAGAGTCGAGCTTCACGTCCCAGAGGTCGGGCAGGTCGGCGAGCAGGCGCACCAGCTCGTGGGCCTCCGAGGGGGCGCGCTCGCTCGGCCGTGCGCGCAGCTCCTCGAGGCTGATCCGCAGCGCCACCGCGCAGCGGCCGGCGACCGCCTCGTGCGTGACCTCGAGGAGCTCGCGCACGATGCGCGCGCGGTTCCCGAGGCTCCCGCCGTAGGCGTCGCTGCGCTGATTCCACTCCGGCAGCAGGAACTCGTAAGGCAGGTAGCCCATGCCGGCGTAAACGTAGACGATGTCGAAGCCGGCCTGCTGCGCACGGCGCGCCGCGACGGCCTGTGCGGTGAGCAGCGCGCGGATGTCGGTAAGGTCCATGACGCGCGGCCGCTGGTTGCTCATGAAGCCGACGTGCGTCGCCATCCAGGAGGTTCCCGAGGGCGACATGGGCGGCAGCCGCGTGAGGCGGTTCATGACCGAGCCGCCGCCGTGCCACAGCTCGATGCCGGCGAGCGCGCCGTGCCGGTGGACGGCTTCCGTCATGAGCGCATGCGAGCGCACATCGTCATCGTCCCAGAGCCTGGCGTAGGGCAGCGGCGCATCGTCGGAGCCCGGGTCGATCGACACGTAGCCGGTGCACACGACGCCCCAGCCGCCTTCGGCCTTGGTCTCGCGGAAGGCGGCGCGCATGTGCGGCATGGAATTCGTCATGCCGGCGGCGTGCGGTACGGCGTAGAAGCGATTGGGCGCCGTCACCGGACCGATCCGTACCGGCTCGAACAGGAGGTCATAGCGCGGGTTGCGTGCCACGGGCCGCAGTCTGCCTCTCGTTGAGCGAATGTTCAATAGAGAGGCGGGGAGGGACTATACTGCCACGCTTTCCGCCGCCAGGAGCGCCGCAGCCCATGCCTCACCAGTGGCTCGTCCCTTCGATTCTCCTCGCCCTCGCTCCCGCCGTCCTCGCCGCCCAGTCGGCCGCCCCCGATACCGCCGAGCCGGGTTCCGTCGAGGAGATCGCGCGCGCCACCACCGAGGCGCGCTTCCTCTCGCCCTGGGTAGCCTATCTCCCGGCCTCGGCCAGCGTGGTCTCGCCGCGTGCCTTCCTGCACCGCATACCCGGCGCTCCGGGCGAGCTGGTGGACTCCGCGGCGGCTTACGGCTACTGCCGCGCGCTGGCCGCCTCTTCGCCGCGCGTGCGGCTCTTCACCATCGGCCGCTCGGAGGAGGGACGCGACATCGTGCTGCTCGCGATCGCGGACGAGCAGGGTATCCGGGAGCTCGAGCGCCTCAAGGCCGCCACCGCGGCGCTCGCCGATCCGCGGCGCACCGGCGAGGCGGCCGCGGAGCAGCTCATCGGGGGCGCCCGGCCGATCTACTACATCAACGCGGCGCTGCACTCGGACGAGACCGGCTCGACCGAGTCGGTGCTCGAGCTTGCCTATCGCCTGGCGGTCTCGGAGCAGCCGATGATCCGGCGCATCCGCGAGAAGCTCGTGGTGCTCATCAACCCGGTCTCCAATCCCGATGGCCGCGACAAGCAGGTCGAGTGGTTCTATCGCTACCTCAAGGGCAAGACGGATCTCGCGACGCTGCCGCGCCAGGCGCCGCCCTACTGGTCGAAATACGCCTACGTCGACATCAACCGCGATGCACATCAGCAGGTGCACGCGACCACCCGTGCGGTGTTCCACATGATGTTCGACTGGCACCCGCAGGTGATCCACGATCTGCACGAGAGCGTGGCGCTGCTCATGACGTGGAACGGCACCGGCCCGATCAACGAGCACGTCGACCCGCTCACCTACGCCGAGCGGCTCGAGCTCAGTTTCCACGAAGTGCAGGCCCTCAGCGGGCTCGGCATGCCGGGAGTCTGGACCTGGAACTTCGGCGACGATTTCGCGCACCTCTATCTCGACTCCATCGCCACCAATCACAACGCCGACGGCCGTGGCTACGAGACCTTCGGCAACGGCACCGCCGAGACCCTGATGGCCGATCAGCCTGCGCAGGACAGCACGCTCGAGTGGTACCGGCCGCTGCCGCCGCCGGCGCAGGGCACGTTCCTCTGGTCAGCGCGCGACAACGTCAATTACAACGAGACCGCGCTGCTCGCGGCACTCGATGACACGGCACTGCAGGCGCGCGAACTGCTCCACAACTACTACCTCAAGGGGCTGCATTCCTACCGCCGCGGGCTCGAGCAGCCGCCCTTCGGCTTCGTGATTCCCGCCGGGCAGGGCGATCCGGCGCGCGTTGCGCAGCTGGTGGCACTGCTCCTCAAGCAGGGGATCGAGGTCGGACGCTCGAACGCCGCCATCACTCTCAAGGAAGGCAGTTTCCCGGCCGGCAGCTACGTGGTGCGGCTCGATCAGCCGTATCGTGACTACGCGGTCGACCTGCTGACGGCGCAGGACTATCCCAGGGACGCGGGCGAGTCCTACGACGATGTCTCGTGGGAGCTGCCCGCTCACTACCACCTGAGCGTGCTGCCGACGGCCGACAGCCGGGTGCGGGACTTGAGCCTCACGCCGCTCGAGGCGGCGCCGGCGCCGCAGGGGACGGTGGCCGGGGACGGTCCGGTGTTCCTCCTGAAGGATACCGGGCAGGAAGGCCTGCTCGAGGCGCGCTATCGTCTGGCGCGCTTCAAGGTGGCCATCGCGGAGCATGCGTTTACCGTCGCGGGTACCGAGTACCCGGCCGGCTCGTGGATCCTCGCGTCCCAGGCGGGACTTGCGGCGGCGCTGCGCGATGCGGCGCGCGATCTCGGGCTCGACTTCGCGAGCGCAGCCGGCGCGCCGCAAGTCGCGCGCCACGATGCACCGGCCCCGCGGCTCGGGCTCTGGGTGCCGTGGGCCGACACCGATACGATCGGCTGGGCGCGCTATTCGCTCGATCAGCGCCACATCCCCTATATCTACGTGCGCGACGAGGACATCCGCGCCGGGCGGCTCAAGGACAAGTACGACGTGCTGCTCTACGGCCACGTCGATCTCGAGCTCGCCGAGCAGATCCAGGGGATCCCGAAGGCCTGGGGCCCAATGCCCTTCAAGAAGACCGCGGCGACTCCCGCGTTCGGCACTCCCGCGGAATCCGACGACATCACCGGCGGCATCGGCGCGGGCGGGCTCGCGGAGCTGCAGCGCTTCGTCGATTCGGGGGGATTGCTGATCACGCTCGGCAGCGGCTCGATGCTGCCGCTCGAGGCGGGGATCGTGCGCGGTGTGCGCCGCGAGGCGGGCGGAGTGCCGCGCAGCACCCAGGGGGGCGGCGCTGCCTCAGCCGCGGCTGCGCAGACGGCCGCCACCCGCACGCCGGGATCCCACGTGCGTGTCACCTTCATGCGGCCGGATCACCCGATCGCCTACGGCTACAGCGCGCACACCTGGGTATTCCGCCAGAACTTTCCGGTCTACTCGGCGCCGCGCCACTGGCTGCGCATGGCCTACTGCACCACCTGCCTCGACGGGCCGCTCGATACCAGCGGCGTGGTGCTCGAGTGGGGCGACACCGCGGGCGCGCCGTTCGTCGTCAGCGGCCAGGCCTGGGGCGAGGAGAATCTCATCGGCAAGCCCGCGATCCTCGACCTGCGCAGCGGCGCGGGCCACGTGGTGGCGTTCAACTTCAACCCGCTGCACCGCGACCTCAACCGCGGCGATCAGCGCATGCTGTGGAACGCGATCATCAACTGGCACGCCATTCTCGCCGCACAGTGAGCCTGAAGCATCCGGTGCCTCGGCCGGCTCAGTGCAGCGACTGGGTCGCCGCACCCACGATCGGTCCCTCGCGGTGGCCCTGCACCAGTACCGCGACGTCGGTGGCATCGGACGGTAGCGACGACACCTTCACCAGGTAGTTTCTGCTGGCGCCCTGCCACTCGCCGAGCGTGCGTATGCTGCGCACGATGTTGAATTCCTCGAGCGTCCTGCCGCCGTTCTCGCCGCGAGCGACGCTGGTCGAGGCGTGGCGCAGGAACGTCAGCAACAGTACTTCACCCGGATGCGCGCCCGCTTTCTCGCCGACGTCGACCACCACCTGGCCGTCGTGCACGGCGAGCGTCACCGCAACGGTCTCGCGCGGCTCCTGCAATGCTTCCGCGATGGCACTGGTGCCGACCGCGTCCTTGCGTCCGTCGATGACGAACTGCGGCGTGAAGGCGGAGGGACGGCGGAAGTTGATCACGTAAGCGTTCTGGCGCTCGACCGCCTGGCGCAGCTCGAAGCGATCGCGCCAGCCTGAGCTGTCCCAATAGTCCACGTGAAATGCCAGCGCCAGCACGTCGGGGCGCTGACTCAGCTGGCCGAGAAAGGAGTCCGCCGGCGGGCAGGAGCTGCAGCCCTGTGCCGTGAAGAGCTCGACGACCAGCGGCCGCGAGGGCACATCCGCCTGCGCTGCCGTCCATGCCAGCGCCGCAGCGGCTCCCAGCCACGCCCGAGTCCAGGATTTCATCGCGAACCCTCCGCGCTCGGCGCCGCCCAAGGCTGGCGCGTTCGCGAGCGAGTCTACGCCTACTTGGCGAGCCGGTTATACCGCGCCAGCACGGCGCGCAGCTCGTCGTGCGGCAGCGCGCGCACGTGGTGTCCGTCGATGCCGGTCATGTCGGTGGCCGCCACCATCGCATTGACGATGGCTTCCTCGGTGGCCTGCACCGTGGCTGCGAACAGCGCGTCCATCGAGTCGTTCGGCAGCATCTTGAGGTCCACCGGACCGTGATCGATCTCGCTGGCGCCGGGGTTGGCGGTGGAGAAGGCGATGAAGATGTCGCCCGAGCCGTTGCCGGCGATGCTGCCGTTGCGCCCGATGCCGAGCGCGACGCGTCGCGCGATGCGCTTCAGCTGATGGGGCAGGAGCGGGGCGTCGGTCGCGACCACGACGATGATCGAGCCGCGCTCGGTGAGGTCCGACGGCACGAAGGCGTAGGGATCCTCGCTCTCGATCTCGCGTCCGACGGGAATGCCGGCGATGCGCAGGTTCTGCCGTGTGCCGTAGTTACACTGCACCAGCACACCGAGCGTGTAGCCGCCGGCCTTCTCGTCGAGGTGGCGCGAGGCGGTGCCGATGCCTCCCTTGAAGCCGTTGCAGATCATGCCGGTGCCGCCGCCCACCGAGCCTTCCTCGACCGGCCCCGAGCGTGCCGAATCGAGCGCGTGGAACACGTGCTCCGGCTTGACGTGAAAGCCGTTGATGTCGTTGAGCCAGCCGTCCCAGGTTTCGGCGACCACCGGCAGCGACCACCACGAGTCGGTCGCATCCGCCGGACCGTGCGCCACCCGCCAGGCGATCACCGCGTCGCGCACCACGCCGACGCTGTGAGTGTTGGTGATGAGCACCGGGCTCTCGAGAAATCCCGACTCCTCGATCCAGGTCGTCCCGGTCATCTCGCCGTTGCCGTTCTCCGAGTACCAGCCGGCGAATGAGAAGCGCTGCATCGATTCGGCGCCGCGCGGCAGCACCGCGGTGACTCCCGTGCGGACCGGCCCCTGACCGACGACCAGCTTGCCGTTGCCCTCGATCAGGGTCGTCTGGCCGACGAGAACCCCCTTCACGTCGGTGATCGCATTGAGCGGCCCCGGGTTGCCGTCGAACGGTACCCCGAGGTCGCGTGCGCGCGGCTTCGCGGCCGGCGGCCCGGCGGCGCTGGCGGGCTCGCCGCAACCGAATGCGAGGACTGCCAATGCAAACAAAGTCGCGACGCGTACTGACATTTGCCGTCTCACTCCGGTGCAGCCTCAGGTCGCGAGCGCCGGCCGCCGCACGATCGCGTACCACCAATAGACCGGCACGCCGGCGGCGCACGGCGCCAGCGCCCAGAGCAGCGACTTGCCGCCGAGGCCGATCGATGCCCAGACGCAATACAGGGCAGCGACGACCGCAGCCGCGATCCAGCGCGAGTCGCGGGCGCCCGGCCTGCCAAGTTGGCCGAGGCGCCACAGGATCGGCACCGCGAGCGCACAGCCGAAATACATCGGCAGGTTGGACGCCGTGACCACCATGTTGAGGAAGGTGAAGGCGTTTGCGGTCGAGTCGCTGTAGCTCGAGAGCGTCATGAGGCTGGCGAGGATCGCGGTGAGCACGAAGGCGCGCGTCGGCGCGCCGTGCGCGTTCAGCTTGCCGAGCGAGGGCGGAAAGCCGCCGTGCCGGGCACAGCTCAGCGTCAGCTCGCCGAGGATCAGCGTCCAGCCGTTCAGGCATCCGAGTGCACTCACGATGACGAATGCCGCGACCACCTGTCCCGAGCGGGGGCTGAGCAGCCGCGCGAACAGGTCCGCGAATGGGGCGCTGGAAGCGGCGAGCTCGCTCTGCGGGATGAAGAACATCGGCGTGAGCGACACGCAGATGTAGACCAGCGCCACCGTGAGGGTGCCGATGAAGGTGGCGCGCGGGATGGTGCGGCCGGGGTCGCGCACCCTGCCGGCCGGCATGGCGGCGCTCTCGACTCCGAGCAGCGCATACAGCGTCAGCGTCGAGCAGCTGAGCACGCCGCTCATGGAGAAGGAGGTCGTCGGCCGCAACACCGGCGCGGCGGCCTGCGGCGTCAGCCAGGCCCACAGACCGAGCGCCACGATGCCGAGCAACAACGCCACCTTGAGTACGCTGCTCCACACCTGCACCCAGCCGGCGGCGCGCACGCCGCGGACGTTGATCACGACGAACAGCCAGATGAATGCCACGGCCGTCACCGCGGCGAGCAGGTGGTTGGTGGCGAGCACCGGGAAGAAGGACGACAGGTAGCCGACCACGCCGGTGGCGAGCACGGCGTTGGTCACGACGGTCGAGATCCAGTAGCACCACATGATGATGAAGGCGACGCCGTTGCCGAAGACGCGCGCCGAATAGGCGTAGGGCCCGTCGTCAGCGGGGAAGGAGCGTGCGAGGCCTGCAAACACCCAGGCGATGCAGATCGAGCCGGCGGTGGTGATCAGCCAGCCGGGCAGTGCGTTCAGCCCATAGGGGGCGAGCGAGGCGGGCAGCAGGAAGATGCCGACACCGATGGTGTTGCCGACCACCAGCGCGGTGCACATGAGGAGGCCGAGAGCGCGCGGCTGGTCGGCGGGGACGGTCATGCCCTGCCTCCCGAGGTCTGAGCCAGCGCCTCGGTGAGCGCGGGCTCGAGCAGCGCGACGGCCTCATCGACGTGCCCGCGATTGATCATGAGCGGCGGAATGAAGCGCACGGTGCTCTGGCCGCAGGAGAGCAGCAGCAGCCCGTGATGAAAGGCGCGCGTCAGCACCGCCTCGCACAGCTCCTTCGCCGGGGCGCGGCTCGCGCCATCCTTGACGAGCTCCATGCCGATCATGAGTCCCTTGCCGCGTACCTCGCCGATGCAGGAGAAGCGCTGCTGCAGCTCCCGCAGTCGCCCCATGAAATAGTCGCCGACCGCGGCCGCGTTCGCGGCGTACTCGCGCTCCACCAGGTCGAGTGTGGCGAGAGCCGCCGCGCAGCACAGGGGATTACCGCCGAAGGTGTTGCCGTGCGCGCCGCGCTTCCACTTCTCCATGTGGGTGCGCCGCGCGACCACGAGTCCCATGGGGAGCCCGGAGGCGAGTCCCTTGGCGAGCGTCATGATGTCAGGCGAGACGCCCCAGTGCTGGCTCGCGAACATGCGGCCGCTGCGCCCGATGCCGCACTGCACCTCGTCGAAGATGAGCAGAATGCCGTGCCGGTCGCAGAGCGCGCGCAGCCCAGGGAGAAAGCTGTCGGGCGGCACGAGGTAGCCGCCTTCACCCTGGATCGGCTCGACCACGACCGCCGCCACCTCCTGCGGCGGCAGGTTGTTCTGAAAGAGCATCTCGATGTAGTCGAGCACCGCGCGGCCCTGGTCGGCACCGGCGAACAGCGGGCGGTAGGGATTGGGGTAGGGGACGTGGGTGACGCCGGGCATGGTCGGAAAGAACCCCGCCTGCTGCGTCACCTTGCTCGCGGTGAAGGACAGCGATCCCATGGTGCGGCCGTGAAAACCACCCAGGAAGCCGATGAAGCGCGGCCGTCCGGTGACGTAGCGCGCGAGCTTGAGGGCGCCCTCGACCGATTCGGTACCGCTCTGGCAGATCAGCACCTGCGCCGGCTCGCCCACGGGCGCGAGCTGGTTGATGCGCTCGGCGAGCCGCGTCATGCGCTCGTGCCAGTAGTCGGAAGAGATGTGCAGGAAGTCGTCGGCCGCGTCCTTGATCGCCTGCACCACCTCGGGATGCGCGTGCCCGGTGCTGGCGACGCCGATGCCGCTCATGAAATCGAGAAAGCGGTTGCCGTCGACGTCCCAGGCCTCGGCGCCGCGGCCGCGCGCCATCACGAACGGGTAGTCGCGCGGGTAGGAGGGCGTCGTGACCGGCCGGTCGCGCGCGATGAGAGCCTGTGCCCTCGGCCCCGGCAATGGGGTGCGAATATGGGGTGCAGCCATGTCGGTCCTCGGTTCAGTGCTTGAGCGGTATGCGGATCGGACGACCGTGCGC
>JASHVF010000006.1 GCA_030039615.1 Gammaproteobacteria bacterium
GAGCTATGTCAGGCGGTTATGAAGCTTTTGGAGGAGCACGATCGCTCGGCACGCGAGCGCGCATCATCTCCAGCAGGAACTGCCGCCGGGCCGCAGGCCGCAACTTGAGCGGCGTCGGGACGACGGGGGTCGGGATCCGGGTCTTGTCGTTCGCGTTCATTGCAGCCTCATTGCATCGCGCGGATGCGGGCCGACAGCCGGCTCTTGTGCCGGGCGGCCTTGTTCCGGTGGATGATCTGCTTGCCAACGAGCGTATCGATGACCGGGACAGCTTCCTTGTAGGTATTCTGGGCCGCTACCTTGTCGCCTCCGGCGATCGCCGTGGTCACCTTGCGGACCGCCGTACGCATGCGCGAGCGCAGCGCGACGTTACGGGCGCGGTGTTTCTCCGCCTGGCGGGCGGCTTTTTCGGCGGACTTGGTATTGGCCACTCAATCTCCGTATCGGTACGTCCCCCCGGGTTCGGGGGCCGGTAGTCTGCGCAGCGCGGGGGGCCTTGTCAAACCCAAAAGCGCCTCCGGCTCGGCACGGCGCGGGCCCTTCACATAAACTAGGCGTTTGCGGTCGGCCGCTTAACTTAGTCCTTACGGTTCAGTGACTTAACGGCTTCATGGAGCTCATTCGCGGACTTTCCGCCCTGCCGGCGCGCTATGGCGGATGCGTGGTGACGATCGGCACCTACGATGGCCTGCATCTCGGCCACCAGGCGCTCATCGCGCGTACGCGCGAGCTCGCCGCGCAGCGCGGGCTGCCGGCCGTGCTGCTGAGCTTCGAGCCCATGCCGCGCGAGTTTCTCTCGCCCGCCGACCCGCCCGCGCGGCTCACGACCTTTCGCGAGCGCTGGCGGCTGCTCGCGGCCGCCGGGCTCGACTACTTCTGGCTGCTGCGCTTCGACGAGGCTTTGCGTAACCTCACCGCCCTGGACTTCGCGCAGCTCGTCGCCGGGCGGCTGCGGGCCAGCACCGTCGTGGTGGGGCACGACTTTCGCTTCGCTCGCAGGGGCGAGGCCACGGCGGCGGTGCTCGCGGCGGCGGGCGCTCGCCTCCGCTTCTCGGTCGAGGTTCTGCCGGCCGTGACGCTCGCGGGCGAGCGCATCTCGAGCAGCGGCGTGCGCGCGGCGCTCGCGGCCGGCGATTTCGCGCACGCCGCGCGCTGGCTGGGCCGCCCGTACTCGATGCGCGGCCGCGTCATCGGCGGCAAGCGCTTAGGGCGCGACCTGGGATTTCCCACCGCCAACCTCGCGCTCGGCCGGCGGCGCGCGCCGGTCGCCGGGATCTTCGCGGTGCTGGTGCACGGCGTCGGGGGCGCGCCGCGGCCCGGGGTGGCGAGCCTCGGAACGCGCCCGACGATCGGTGGTACCGAGGCGCTGCTCGAGGCGCACGTGTTCGATTTCGACGACGATCTCTACGGGCGCGAGATCGAGGTGGAGTTCGCCGCCAAGCTGCGCGAGGAGCAGCGCTTCGCGACGCTCGCGGCGCTCACCGCGCAGATGCACTGCGACGCCGCCGCTGCGCGGGCGATACTGAACGGATGACGATGGCCGACTACAAGCAAACGATCAATCTGCCGCGCACCGAATTCCCCATGAAGGCGGATCTCGCGCAGCGCGAGCCCGCGATGGTGCGTGCCTGGGAGGAGCGCGGCACCTACGCGAAGCTGCGCGCGCTCGCGCGCGGCCGGCCGCGCTTCGTGCTGCACGACGGGCCGCCGTACGCCAACGGCGCGATCCACATCGGCCATGCCGTCAACAAGATCCTGAAGGACATCATCGTCAAGTCGCGCTCGCTCGACGGCTTCGACGCCCCTTACATCCCCGGTTGGGACTGCCACGGGCTGCCGATCGAGCACCAGGTGGAGAAGAAGCACGGGCGCCCGGGCCAGAAGCTCGACGCGCAGGCCTTTCGCGCCGCCTGCCGCGCGTTCGCCGGCGAGCAGCTCGACCTGCAGCGCACCGACTTCAAGCGTCTCGGCGTGCTCGGCGACTGGGATCACCCCTACATGACCATGGCGCCGCGCTACGAGGCGCAGCAGCTGCGCGCCTTCGGCCGCATCATCGAGAACGGTCACCTCTATAAAGGGGTGAAGCCGGTGCACTGGTGCATCGACTGCCGCTCGGCGCTGGCCGAGGCCGAGGTCGAGTACGAGGATCGGACCTCGCCCGCCATCGACGTCGCCTTTCGGGTGAGCGACAACGCTGACCTCGCGCGGCGTACGGGCCTGGGATTGGCGCAGCTCGGCACGGCGCCGGTCGAGGTCGTCATCTGGACCACCACGCCCTGGACGCTGCCGGCCAACCAGGCGGTGGCGCTGCACCCGGAGCTGCGCTACGTGCTGCTCGAGGCCGAGGCAGCCGGCGAGCGGCGCCGGCTGATCCTCGCGCAGGACCTCGCCGCGCCGTGCCTGAAGCGCTACGGGATGAGCGCTGCGCGGGTGCTGGCGCAGTTCGCGGGCCGCGATCTCGAGGGGCTCGAGCTCGAGCACCCCTTCCAGGAGCGCCAGGTGCCGGTGGTGCTGGGCGAGCACGTGACGCTCGATGCCGGCACGGGCGCCGTGCACACGGCGCCGGGCCACGGCCAGGAGGACTTCGTCGTCGGGCAGCGCTACGGCCTCACCGTCGCCAACCCGGTGGGGAACGATGGGCGCTTCCTCGAGGGCACGCCGCTGGTCGAGGGCCTCAAGGTGGACGAGGCCAACCCGGTGATCATCGCGACGCTCGCCGATCGCGGCCGGCTGTTGCACGAGGAGCCGCTGCTGCACAGCTATCCGCACTGCTGGCGCCACAAGACTCCGGTCATCTTCCGGGCGACTCCCCAATGGTTCATCAGCATGGAGCAGGCGGGACTGCGCGAGCACACGCTGCGCGACATTCCCGGCGTCGTCTGGACGCCGGCGTGGGGCGAGCAGCGCATCACCGGCATGATCGAGAGCCGCCCCGACTGGTGCATCTCGCGCCAGCGCACCTGGGGCGTGCCGATTCCGCTGTTCGTCCACCGCCAGTCGGGGGCGCTGCACCCGCGTACCCAGGAGCTGATCGAGGCGGCGGCCGCGCGCGTCGAGCGCGGCGGTATCGAGGCGTGGTTCGCGCTCGCACCAGGGGAGCTGCTCGGGGAGGAGGCCGGGCAGTACGACAAGGTCACCGACGTGATGGACGTGTGGGCCGACTCGGGCCTGTCCTTCGAGTGCGTGGCAGCCGAGCGGCCCGAGATCGAAGCTCCGGTCGACCTCTACCTCGAAGGATCGGACCAGCACCGCGGCTGGTTCCACAGCTCGCTGCTCATGTCCGAGGCGCTGTACGCGCGCCCGCCATACCGCGGAGTGCTGACGCACGGCTTCACCGTGGACGAGAAAGGGCGCAAGCAGTCGAAGTCGCTCGGCAACGTGATCGCGCCGCAGAAGGTCATGAACAGCCTCGGCGCGGACGTGCTGCGGCTGTGGGTCGCGGCGACCGACTATGCGAATGAAATGAGCGTCTCGGACGAGATCCTGAGGCGCATGGCGGACTCCTACCGCCGCATGCGCAATACCTTCCGCTTCCTGCTCGGCAACCTCGATGGCTTCGATCCGGCGCGCGATGCGCTCCCCGCGGAGCAGCTCCTCGCGCTCGATGCCTACTTGCTCGAGCGCACGCAGGCGCTGCAGGCGGAAGTCCTCGAGGCGTACCGCCGCTACGCCTTCCATCTCATCTACCAGAAGGTGCACAACTTCTGCAGCGTGGACCTCGGCGCCTTCTATCTCGACGTGCTGAAGGACCGCCTCTACACGACGCCCGCCGCCGGTCGCGCGCGCCGCTCGGCGCAGACCGCGATGTACCACATCGCCGAGTGCATGGTGCGCTGGCTTGCGCCGATCCTGTCGTTCACGGCCGAGGAGGTGTGGCGGCATCTTCCGGGCGCGCACGCCGAGTCGGTGTTCCACGCGACCTGGCACCTCGCGCCGCAGGTCCCGCCGCCCGCCGTCGACTGGGCGGCGTTCATGGAGCTGCGCACCGACGTGACGCGCGAGCTCGAGAAGCTGCGCGATACGGGCGCCATCGGCGCGCCGCTCGATGCGCGCATCGAGGTGTACTGCTCGGGCGAGCAATACCCGCGCCTGGCGGCGCTCGGCCCCGAGCTGCGCTTCCTGCTGATCACTTCCGAGGCGCGCGTGCACCAGGTCGCCGCCGCCCCTGCCGCCGCCGTGCCGGCCGCGACGCTGCCGGGCGTGTGGATCACGGCGGCCGCGGATACCGACCCCAAGTGCGTGCGCTGCTGGCAGCGCCGTCCCGACGTCGGCACGCACGCCGCGCACCGGGAGCTCTGCGGCCGCTGCGTCGGCAACCTCGCCCTGCCGGGCGAGGAGCGGCGCTTCGTATGAGCTCCACGGCGCTTCCCGCCGCCGCCAGCGGCTGGCGCTGGCTGCCGCTCAGTGCCGCGGTGATCGTGCTCGACCAGCTGAGCAAGGTGTGGATGGTGCACCACTTCTTTTTCCTCGAGCGGGTGCGGCTGCTGCCGGTGCTCGACATCGTCCTCACCTACAACACCGGCGCCGCCTTCAGCATGCTGGCCGGGGCCTCCGGCTGGCAGCGCTGGGTGTTCGTGGCGCTGGCGCTCGCGGTCGTTGTGGTGCTGCTCGTGTGGCTGCGGCGGCTCGCCGCCGCCACCCAGGGCCTGATCGCCTGCGGGCTCGCGCTCATCGTCGCCGGCGCGCTCGGCAACATGCTCGATCGCCTGCGGCTCGGGCACGTCATCGACTTCATCTGGGCCCATTGGGGCGAGCATTACTTCCCGGCCTTCAACGTCGCGGACTCCGCGATCACCGTGGGGGCCGGCCTGCTGCTGCTCGACGCCTGGCTCGAGGCGCGCGGCGGGGGCGGCGGCCGCAGCGCTCGGGGCGGGGCGTGATGCAGGTATTGCTCGCCAACCCGCGCGGCTTCTGTGCCGGCGTCGACCGCGCCATCGACATCGTCGAGCGGGCGCTCGAGCTCTTCGGCCCGCCGATCCACGTGCGTCACGAGGTGGTGCACAACCGCCACGTGGTCGAGCGGCTGCGCGCACTCGGGGCCGTGTTCATCGACGAGCTCGCCGAGGTGCCCGCCGGCGGCACCGTGATCTTCTCCGCGCACGGCGTGTCGCGCGCGGTCGAGCAGGAGGCGCGCGCGCGCCGCCTCACGGTGTTCGATGCGACCTGCCCGCTGGTC
>JASHVF010000089.1 GCA_030039615.1 Gammaproteobacteria bacterium
CGTTCTCGTTCAGCGCGTAGCGCCACTTGAACGGCGTCTCCATCTCGATCGCGGCGGCGGGCAGAGGCAGAGCGCCTCCGGAGTCGACCTGGTCGCCGCTTTCCGAGAACTGCAGCTGCGCGACGTACTTGAGATACCAGTTGGCGCCGAAGAGCAGTGCGCCCGGCGTGCTGCCCTCGATGCGGATGCGGCCCGCGACGCCCGAGATGCGAAAGCGCTCGTGCCCATCGCGGGAGTCGAGCGTGCGCAGCTGCAGCTGCGCGGCGTGTCGCGGCAGCAACCGCTCGAGGACTCCCGCCACCGGACGGGTGTCAAAGGCGGGAGCGCCCTGCGAGGGCCCGGCGAGGAGCAGCCAGCCGCCGAGGAGGGCCGCGGCGCTCAAGTTCGTGCGATGGCTCACGGCCGCATGATAGCGGCGCGCTGCCCGAATTCGCCCGAATTGCATCATTGGAAGAGCGGATTGCCCTCGCACACTCCTTACCTCACGGACGAGGAGGGCGGTGCCATGGCTTCCGATGACTTACGCATCTGGCTCAATCATTTCGAGTATCACGCCGAGCACCCGCGGCACGTGCCGCCGGGTCTGCCGGATCGCTTGAGCGATGAGGAGCGGCGGCTGATCGCAGCCTCGATCGCCACCTTTCAGCTCGGCGAGCAGTCCGAGGGCGCGACGCTGAGAAGCGCCGCCGAGCGCTTCGCGGCGACTCGCGGGCTCACCTCGCTGCCGCGCATCGTCGAGCTCTTCATCCGCGAGGAGCAGCGTCATGCCGCGTTCCTCGAGCGCTTCATGCAGGATCACGACATAGCGCTCAAGCAGCGCGACTGGACCGACTCCGTATTCCGCCAGCTGCGCCGGCTCGCCGGCTTCGAGCTCTACCTCTATGTGCTGATCAGCGCCGAGCTCATCGGCAAGGTGTATTACCGTGCGCTCGAGGCCGCCACCGGCTGCCAGCGCCTCAAGGTCCTCTGCCGCATCATGGTGTGCGAGGAGCTCGCGCACATCGGCTTCGAGTCGCAGCTGCTGATCGCGCTGCGCGCGCCGCGGCCCGCCCTGGTACGACTCGCACTGCGGCTTGCGCACCGCGTATTTCTCGCGGGCGCGGCCAGCGTCGTCTGGCTGACGCACCGCGGCGTGCTGCGCCGTGCCGGATACCGACCCTTGAGCTTCCTGCGCAGCTGTCTCGCGCACTACGCCTTCTATCTCGAGCCCGCACCCGGGAGCATCCTGCATTCCTCGGCCCGCTGAAGCCATAAGCGGGACTGATAGCTGGATATCGACGTACTATTTGTTCAGGACACTCCCCCGCGGCAGGATGCGCGCCTCGAAGCTGACGGCAAATCGGGTGGCCCGGAAGCAGCCGACACCGGCTGATCCGGGCCTGACCCGCCGCGGCTGGCCTGGATCCACAACACTTTATTTACGGGCTTCGGGCCTCGCTCGAATGCTCGAGGGAGCATTCATGTCCGCGAAACTCGTGAATATCTCGCGCCTCGGCGCGCTCGCCGGCTGCTTGGCCACGCTCGCCGCCTGCGGCGGCGGCGGCGGTGGCGGCCCCCCGCCGGTGACCTCGGTCGGGTTCCAGACGCCGCCTCCGCAAACGCTCGCCGTGAGCGACACGGCCCCGATCACCGCGGTCGTCGAGGGCGGCGATTCCGGGGTCACCTGGACGGCGACCTGCGGCTCGGCCAACTGCGGCTCCTTCAACCCGATCTCGACCGCGAGCGGTGCGCCGACGACCTACACGCCGCCCGCCACGGTGCCGAGCCCGGCGGCGGTCACGATCACCGCGACTTCGCTGAATGACAGCAGCAAGCGCGCCACCGGCCTCACCACGCTCACCGCCGCCACGGGTCCGGTGCTCGCCGATGGCACCTACGTGATCCATCTGAATGGCTTCGACGGCAACGGTGCCTATTACCTGGCCGGCGCCTTCACCGTGAAGGGCGGTGTCATCAGCGAGGGCGAGACGGACTTCACCGACCCCGTGGTCGGCTCGAGCGATATCCTGCAACCGGCGAGCTCGAGCCTGGCGTTCGCGGGCTCCAACATCCAGGCGGTGCTCGCGACTGCCGACAGCAACCTGGGTGTCGGCGGCGTCGTGACCGTCCGCGGCACCAAGCTGTCGGCGACGCACGTGCTGATCTCGGAGTTCGATCCTTCGGCGACCGCCACCGGCACCATCGAGCTGCAGACGGATACTGCAGCCCCGCAGGGCAGCTACGCCTTCGGCCTGCAGGGAACGGACACCAACAACGGCAACCCGCTCGTCATCGGCGGCATCCTCGCCTTCAGCGGCGCGGCGCTCGCGCCCGCCGGCAGCGTCTTCGATCTCAATGACGGTCCCACCAACAGCAGCCTCATCCTGCGCGGCGAGGCCTTCGCCTCGGGAAGCCTCAGCGCTCCGGATGCCTTCGGCCGGGTGATCATCGATCTGGTGCCGAGCGCCATCTCCGCGATACCCGAGTTCAAGCTGGCGGCCTACGTGGTCGGTCCCGACACCGTCTATCTGATCGAGGACCAGGCGGACACGCTGAACGCCAACCTCGCGGGCGTCGCGCTCGGGCAGGGGAGCAATGCCGGCAGCTTCACGCTCGCGGGCGTCGCCGGCACGAGCTACGCGCACGGCAGCCACGGCGTCGACGTGGACAACGGCGCGCTCACGCTCGCCGGAGGCTTCGCGCTCAACGCCGACGGTACGGTGGGCGGCCGGCTGGCCTTCGTCGACGGCGCCAACCACCAGGGCAACGCCATCAGCGGTACCTGGAGCATCGATTCCAACGGCCGCGTGTCGCTCGATGACGTCCACCTGCCGAGCACCAACCTCACGCTCAGCTTCCAGCTCTACCTCGACGGCAACGGCAACGGCATCGTCATGGGAGTGGATTCCTTTCAGACGACCGAGGGTCTCGCCTACGCCCAGACGGGCGCCCAGCCGACGGGCGGCGCAATGGCCGTCGCCTCGCAGGGCGTGCTCGGCTCCGGTAATCCGTGGAGCGCGGTGGGTCCGCTGACGCTCGCGGTCGGCAGTTTCACCGGCTGGACCGACTACAACAACGACGGCTCGCCGCAGCCGACCGTTGCCCTGAGCGGCAGCTTCAACGCGAGCAACGGCACCCTCCAGTTCACGGGCCTGAACGCCCCCGACTTCACCGTGAGCACCGGCTGGGGCTATTACCCGATCGATGCGAACCGCCTGCTCGCCATCGAGGTCGACGGCCAGGCGCTCGGGCTGCTGACGCTCGAGGCGGCGTCGCAGTAGCGTGGACCCGCGCGCGGCATGGCGCGCACGGCTCGAGCGTGCGCGCCTCCTGCACCCGGTGCGATCGGAATCCGCTGCCCGCATAATGGGAGCCGGGGGAAGTCCCCCGGCTCTCCTGGTGCTACAGGCCGACCCGGTGCAGCTGCGTCACCTGCGCTATTTCGTGAAGATCATCGAGGCGGGGAGCTTCTCGCGCGCCGCGGCCGCCATCCACGTCGCGCAACCGGCCCTCAGCCAACAGATCGCCGAGCTCGAGGAAGAGCTCGGGGTGCAGCTGCTGCAGCGAACGCCGCGCGGCGTGAAGGCGACGGCGGCCGGCCAGGTGCTCTACCGCGAGGCGGGCGTGATCTTGAGGCACGTCGAGCAGCTTCCCGGCCTGGTGCGCTCGGGCACCGGCGAGCCGCAGGGGCAGGTGAGTGTCGGCATCGCCGTCGTGCTCGCCGCGGGGATCAGCGGACCGATGATCGCCGCCGTGCGGGCGGCGCTTCCCAAGGTAACGCTCAAAGTCACCAACGCCGACAGCACCTCGATCGCCAGGCGCCTCGCGGCGCACGAGCTCGAGCTGGCGCTCGCCTTCGAGGACGAGCCTTCCGCCGTCTTCGCGCGCCAGAGGCTCTTCCGGCACCGCATGTACCTGGTCTCCTACAAGCCGATCCGCCCGGGCGCGCGCTCCATCTCGATGCGCGAGCTCTCGGCGGTGCCGCTCATTCTGCCGCCGCGACCACACCTGATCCGCGACATCCTCGATCGTGCCGCCGCCGCCGCCGGCGTGTCGCTCAACGTGGCGGCCGAGGTCGATCTGCTCTCCATGTCGGCCACCGTGGATGCCATGAAGGCCGGCGCCGGAGCCGCGGTGCTTCCCGACAAGGACCTGATCGATCTCGGCGGCAGCGGCTGGGCGGAGCCGCTGCTCATCGAGCCGCCGCTCTTTACCACGGCCGTGCTCATCTGGCCGGCCGATTCGCCGCTCACCCCGGCGGCGGATGCGGTGCGCGCGCTGCTGGTCGAGTTCGTCGCCGGCTACCTCGAGAAGACGCGCATGCCGGGCGTCGAATGGATCGG
>JASHVF010000090.1 GCA_030039615.1 Gammaproteobacteria bacterium
CTGAGATCGACTGCGCCGTCATCCAGCATCAGTGCCGTCGACAGCCCGGGCTGCAGCTTGCTGAAGATGACTCCGTGCTCCATGAAACCGTAGTGACTGCCGTGGTTCCGCTCGGCAAGTGCGCCGTAGTGGAAGGCGCCGTGCGAGCGTTTGAACCCTCCCGCGAAGGTTGCGACCGTACGCTGCGCCGCGGCGGGATTGACCATGCCGTTGGTCACCAGAGGCGCGCTGCTGCCCACGCCGTCAGGTCCCGGAAGACGGGGATCCCATGCCGAGGGCGGCGGGCGATCCGACCAGTCGACTCGCGGGTGCTCGGTTCCGAGAGCGAAGTGCAGCTCGAGAAGCTGCGGATCGAATGCCACCAGATAGGCCTGCGCACCTGACTCGACCGAATCGAGCCGATTGACGTGGGCCTCATCCGCGAGAAAGCGCTCCGCGATGAAGCGCGGCGCGATGGCGCTCACGAAGACCCCGGCGAGCCCCGGCACCGCATACCACTGTCCCAGTTGCAGCTCACGCGCCGGAGTGCCCAGATCGAGCGCCAGCCCTTCGGTGAGGATCGCGCGGCCGGCGTACTCGGGATCCAGCTCCGCCGGGAGTGGCCCCTGCATCACCGGGGCCGGCGCTGCCGCGGCGCCGATGGCCCCCTTCTGCAGAAATGCGTCGCGGTAAAACTGCTGTTTGACGAAGTTCACGATGTGGTCGCCTCCCCAGACATGCTCGCGCAGAAATTCCGTCATGCGTTCGAGCGAGGTGCGATGGCCGGCAACGGGATTGCGCAGGTAAAGCGCGGCGCTGCAGAGCGGTGCGTACGGCAGACCCGAGGCGCTCGCGGCTGCGAGTGCGCCGCCTTCGCCCGTCCACAGCGTGCAGTCGAGTCCTTTGTCGTTGGTGACGCTCACCGCATGCGCATCTGCCGCCCGCAGCCGCAGCACCTGCAACCGCGGGTAGGGATTCTCCAGGTGGTAGCTGGCCGAGCGCCCCGGGTCGGCCGGCCACTCGATCGCGAGCAGATACCAGCAATTCACATAGGGGTTGAGATTGGTGAGGCTCACGGTACCGGAGATACCGTCGGCGCGCACGACGCTGGCGCGCGTCACGGTGCGGTATGGCTGCAGCTCGAGGATGGTCTTGGGCACTTCCGCGTCATACTCGGCGCGCTGCTCTGCGAGCGTTGCGACCGACGGCAGGCTCGGCTGGTCGGCGAAGCAGCAGCAGCTGAGCAGCAAGGCGCCCGCAACAGCTGCGTCGCGGGGGAGAAGCGATTGCGGCGCCGCCCCATCTGCCCGCCGCCTCACACCGCCAGCCACGCCGTAATCCCCATCAGCACGATCAGCACGGCGCTCAGTCGATCCTTGATCGCGAATACCAGAGGGTCGTCGGTCATGTGGCCGCGATGGGCCGTCAGCCATAGATGGCTGATCCAGTAAAGCAACAGCACGCAGGTGAGCCAGATGAATCCGCTGCGCGAGTAGAGCCGCGCCACGGTCTCGCTGCTCATGTAGAGCGCCAGCACCAGGACCGAGAGAGCGCCGCAGGAGATGCCGAGGGCGACGATGAATTCCTGGTCCTGGAGCAGATAGGCGCGGGCATGGGTGGCGGGGCCGTCGCGCACACTGAGCAGTGCCAGCTCTGCGTAGCGCTTCACCAGGGCGAGGCTGAAGAAGAGAAAGATGCAGAATGCCAGCAGCCACGCCGACGGAAGTATTGCGACGGCGAGGGCGCCGGTAAGGACCCGCAGCGCATAACCGGCGGCCAGAGTGAGCGCATCGAGCAACACGATTGCCTTGAGTCGCAGCGTATAGGCGACCATCAGCGCGAAATAGGCGCCGAGAGCAGCGCCGGCCCGGGCGCCGAGCGGCCAGGCGGCGGCGAGCGTGCCGGCGAGCAACACGACCACCAGCACCCGCGCCAGCGGGCGGGGCAGCCTCCCGGAGGCGATCGGTCGCAATCGCTTGTGCGGGTGCTCGCGATCCGCCTGCGCGTCGCTCAGATCGTTGAGCAGATAGATCGCCGAGGCGCACAGACTGAAGGCGGCGAACGCCTGCAGCCCGCGCGCGAGCAGCTGCGGCTCGCCGAGCCGGTGCGCGGCGCCGAGGGGCACAAACACCAGTGCGTTTTTCAGCCACTGATAGGGGCGCAGGCTCTCGAGAGCTGCGCTGAGGAGCGAGACGCCGGTATGCCGTGGCGCTGCGCCGAGCTCAGAAGAGATGTTCGACAACGCTGAGTACTCCCTTCTTCCAGGGCACGCGATGCGTGGTGCCCGTCGTCGTGCCCAGCTCGTGTCGGTGGGCAACGTACCAGTCGTAGTTGCGGATGAGCGCCTCGCGATTGGAGTGCCGCGGGCGAAAACCCAGGCGGGCCTCGATCCTGGAGATCGACACGAAGCTCTCCTGCGAGGCGGTCGCGTAGATCCAGCGGTACAGCGGTGAGAGATGCAAGGCCTCCGCCAGCTGCAGCAGCAGGATCGCGGGTCTGGCCGGCAGTGCCACCACGTGGGCTCCATGTCCGGCGCGATCGAGCACTGCCTGAAAGTTCTCACGCATGGTGCCAAAATCCGCAGCACCCACGTTGAACGTGTCATTCGCCCGCTCGGGTGCCGCGCTCGCGCACAGTTCGATGGCGCCGCACAGGTCTTCGACATCGAGCAGCTGATAACGGTTGTTCCCTGAGCCCAGGACCGGGAAGTTCCTGCCGGCATACGCCCAGCTGTAGAGCAGCTCGAAAGCGCCGAGGCGCTCGGGGCCGACGAAGCTCTTGGGACGCAGAATGGTCACACACAGACCGCTCGCGCGCGCGCTGCTGCAGAGTGCTTCCGCCTGGATCTTGGACTCGCCGTAGGGTCCGACCCCCTGCAGCCGGTCGCTCTCGAGCAGCGGATGGTGATCCGGGATGCCATATACGGCGGTCGAGGAGATGAAGATGAAGTGCCGCACGCCCTGCGCGGCGGCGGCCTTCAGCAGCAGGGCGGTGCCTTCGACGGCGGTGGAGAAGATCTCCGCAGGCGCAGCGAGCGGCAGCGCCGCCGCCGCATGCACGACGATGTCGACGTCGGCCATCGCGCGCTCGACGGTTGCCGCATCACGCACGTCGCCGTCGATGACCTCGACGCGCGCACGCTCCGGATACTGGAAGGCCGCGATGTCGAGCGAGCGCACGCGCGCGCCGCGCGCCAGCAGGTAGCGGCACAGGTTGATACCGAGAAAGCCGGCGCCGCCCGTGATGAGGTAGCTCGCAGCCATGGCACCCGTTCAGACCGGCCAATCCTCGAGCAGCGGGGCGAGCGGCCGGCCGTCGAGCATGCGGCGCAGCGCCTGACCGAAAAGCGGGCCGACGCCGAGAACGCTGAGCGGTGTGCCTTTGCCCGATGCGCGCACGGCCGCCGGGCCTGGCCCGACGCTGTCGGTCACCACGACGCTCGTGAGGCTCCCGGCCGAGAGCAGCGCGGCAATTCCAGACGCCAGCGGGCCGTGCGTCACCGCCGCATGCACCGCTGCCGCCCCGGAGCGCCGACACAGCTCCGCGGCGCGAATCAGCGTGCCGCCCGAAGCACACAGATCATCGATGACGATCACGTCCCGATGCGAGACATCGCCCGCCAGCGCCCCGGTCTCGACCACATCCAGCGCGCGGCGTTTCTCGATGAACGCCATCTCCACCTCGCGGTCGAGCCGCCGCTGCAGCAGCTCGCGGAACAGCTGCGCCCGCTTGATGCCGCCGACGTCCGGCGAGAGGACGGTGAGCGGCCGGCCGGCCGTGAGCTGCCGGCTGAAATGATCGGCCATCATCGGCAGGGCGCTCAGGTGATCGACCGGGATGCGGAACGAGTTGTCGAGGGCCGCCGGATTATGCACATCGAGCGCGATCAGCCGATCGACGCCGGCCGCCTCGAGGAGCTGCGCCACGTAGCGCGTGTTGACCGGATCGCGCAGCTGCGTGCGGCGCTCCTTGCGCGCATAAGCGAGGTAGGGCACGAGCGCCACCCGCCGAGTCGCGCCGCCGTCCTTCAGACACGACACCAGGAACAGGAGCCGTACCAGCCGCTCCGCCGTCGGAACCGCGGCATCGCCCGCGAGCGACTCGACTACGAAGGTCGCGCGGTCGCGCACCGACTCGAGCGGCCGGAGCTTGAACTCGCCGCCCTCGAAACGGCGCTCCTCCAGTTGCGCGAGGCGCAGAGCTGCGCTCGCCGCGATGCTCGCGGCGAGCTCGTGCGACTCGCTGAGCGTGAACAGGCGCGGCTCCGCAATCTCAGGCACGCGGGGCGCCTCCTAGGCCGAGCATGTCAGGTACGCCGGCACGGCGGCCCGGCAGTGCCGCAGCGCCGTGGCCGCCGCCCTGAGCGCGCGGGCACGCCAGGGCTGCGGATCGGGAAACTGCTGCGGGTCGTCGAGATGCCAGATGGCGAGCTTGGCGTGCGTCGCCGCCCGCAGCGCCACATAGAACTCGAAGAGCCGGTTGCTGACCGGATCCGAGGCCAGGTGGCGGTAGCGGTCGCGCAGGTACAGCGGAGCCCAGGGGGCCGTGGGACGCTCGCAGTCGAGCGCCAGCATCGCGATTTCCTCCGCCGTGTCCAGCATGCGCAGGTCGGCATAAACTTCCATTGCATCGATTATCTGCACGGGTGGACCGAGACAGACGTGCTCGGCGCGCAGATCGCCGTGCACCTCGGCGATGCGCCGCGACCTGGCTCGCTCCGCGAGCTCCGGCTGTAGCGACTCGAAGGTCGCGCGCAGCTCGATCGCGAGCGGCGCGATACGCTCCTCCGGTAAGCCGCACTCAGGCCGCTGCAGCGCGGTGAGGGCCTCCTCGAGGCGGGCACCGACGCGCTGCAGATAGCGGTCCGGCGTGAACGGCAGCGGCTCGCGGCACCCGTAGAAATCGACCAGGAAGCTGAGCACCGCATCGAGATCAGCGGGGCTGAGCTGCCCGCTGTCGAGCACCGTATCGAGCATGCGCCGCTCATCGAGGCGGCGCATCACGAGCAGCCAATCGATCACATGTCCTTCGCCGCCGATGCGCAAGCCCGATGACGTCGCGACGAGCGGCTCGACCGCGAGGTAGGTCGGCGCCGACAGGCGGCGGTTAAGACGCAACTCTTCGCGGCACGCGAGCTCACGCGCCTCGACGGTGCGCCAATCGGCTCCCCGCAGGTGTGAGGGTTTCTTCATCTTGTAAGCGCGGCTGCCGGCGAGGAACACCCAGGCGAAGTGCGTTTCCCGCACCTGTACTTCGCGCGGTCGTTCCTCATAGGAAGCCGGGTCGGAGAGGAAGGCGAGCTTGGCGGCAGTCATCTCATCGAGCGAGCCGATCGGTCGCGGCGCGCGGACTTCGGATTCGGCTGCTTGCATGAAACCCCGCGTTGTCAACCCCGCCGCGCGATCATAGGAGACGCGCGCACACACACCTACCCGCAGTTGTACCTAGTGCGGGACGCCGCTGCCAAGCGCAGCCGCGCGCGCGTCATTCCACGGACGGTGCGCCGCCCGCCGACAGCTCCTCGGCCATGGCTCCCTCACCCTCCGGATCGCGCTCCTCTTCGGGCGTCTCGTCCTCCCAGGCCTCGGGCTGCGGCTGGAAGGGCTGCAGGGGCTCGGCCCAGTCCGCGGCACGCATGCCGGTTTCGGCGTAACCGAGGTCATCGACTTCCACATCATCGAGCGGTCCGGTCCAGTCCTCGGGCTGCGCCGCTCGCTCGAGGGCTAATGCAGCCCACGTGTCGGCATCGATCTCGTCGACGTCGCCGTCGAAATTCTGGATCTCGACGGTACGCGCCGCGTCATCGTAGCCGGTCACGCGGAACATCTCGCCCTTGTCCCGATGCAGATACCACTGTCCAATTTCAGGTCGACCTACGGATTCGTTCATAAAAGTTCTCCGGATAGCACGATTCTCCGACCGGAGAACTCCAGCAGTGATGCTGCCTGGGCGCCATGCGCGATAACTGCTACGTAGTTTCTCGGATGGCCGCTGCCCGAGGCGCGGTCCAGCCTTGCTGGCAGGGATGCCGTGGCTGGAGGAGGGTGTTATGAGAACCGACGCTGTCATCAAGCTGGATGTGGAGGCGGAGCTGCGCTGGAGTCCGGAGATTGATGAGACCGACATTGCCACCAAGGTGCTCGATGGAATCGTCTCGCTGACGGGCTATGCACGCAGTTATCACGAAAAGCACGAGGCGGAGCTCGCCGTAAAGCGGGTCGCGGGCGTCGCCGCGGTGGTCAACGATCTGCAGGTGCGGCCGCAAGCCGCTTCCGGGCTGACCGATCCGCAGATCGCGCGCGAGGCGCTTGCGGCGCTCAAGGCGGAGCTGCCGGATTGCTGGGAGACGGTCCGGCTGACGGTGCATGAGGGGCGAGTCTTCCTCGAGGGAAAGGTCGAATGGCAGTTTCAGCGACAGCGGGCCGAAGCCGCCGTGCGGCGGATACGCGGGATCATGGGCGTGCGCAACTCGATCGAGCTGGCGCCACGGATCGAGGCACGGGAGGTAAAGTCCGGTATCGAAGCGGCATTTCGCCGCAATGCCGCGATTGACGCGCAGCATGTAACGGTCGAGGTTCAGGGGAGCGAGGTGACGCTGCGCGGTGAGGTGCGTTCCTGGGCCGAGTGGGATCAGGCGCAGGAGTGCGCCTGGGCGGCACCGGGAGTGACCAGGGTGATCAACGAGACCCACGTGCGCACTTAGGCGTGGCTTGAGCGCAGGCGAACGATGCCCGTCACAAGGCGTTATGTGCGGTTCTTCGATGAGATCGGCATCGAGGATGTCGGGCTGGTCGGGGGCAAGAATGCCTCGATCGGGGAGATGTACCGGCATCTGGTGCCGCTCGGCGTCAGGGTGCCGGACGGCTTTGCAATCACCGCTGACGCCTACCGAGCGGTCCTCGATGGGGCTCATGCCTGGGAGCCGCTCGCGCAGGCACTGCACGGCCTCAAGCCAGAGGACGTCGCAGATCTGGCGCGCCGCGGCCGCCAGGCGCGCGAGCTGATCTACGGGGCGGAGTTGCCGGCCGACCTCAGGGCCGAGATTCTCGAGGCCTGGGAGGTATTGCGCAGTCGCACCCGCGGCGAGCTGACCGTAGCGGTGCGCAGCTCAGCGACCGCAGAGGATCTGCCCACCGCCAGCTTCGCCGGTCAGCAGGACAGCTTTCTCAATGTCAGCGGCCCCGAGCGACTGCTCGAGGCCTGCCGGCGCTGCTTCGCGAGTCTGTTCACGGATCGCTCGATCCATTATCGCCTCGATCAGGGGTTCGATCACTTCAAGGTGGCGCTCTCGATCGGCGTCATGCGCATGGTGCGCTCCGATCTGGGCTCGAGCGGCGTGATCTTCACGCTCGATACCGAGAGCGGGTTCCGCGACGTGGTGCTGGTGAGCGCCTCATACGGACTCGGAGAGAACATCGTCCAGGGCGCCGTCGATCCGGACGAATTCCTGGTCTTCAAGCCCACCTTCCGGCAGGGCTACCGCCAGGTACTGCGCCGCACGCTCGGCAGCAAGAAGCTCAAGATGATCTGCGCTGAAGGCGACACGCGCGAGGCGACGCGAAACATCCCGACACCACGCCCCGATCGGGCGCGCTTTTCGCTGAGCGACAGCGAGGTTCTGCAGTTAGCCGACAGCGCTCTGATGATCGAGCGGCATTACAGCGACAAGGCCGGCCATCCGGTGCCCATGGACATCGAGTGGGCCAAGGATGGCCTCGATCAGCAGCTCTATATCGTGCAGGCGCGTCCCGAGACCGTGGTCTCGCAGAAACGGCATGGGCTCATCGAGGAATTCACACTCGAGCGCAAGGGCAAGGTGCTGATCACGGGGCGCGCAGTGGGCGAGCGGATCGGCGGCGGCGCGGTGCGGGTGATCGCCAACGCCTCGCAGCTGGGCTCTTTCAGGGCGGGCGAGGTGCTGGTCACCGACATTACGACTCCCGATTGGGAGCCGATCATGAAACAGGCGGCAGCCATCGTCACCAATCGCGGCGGGCGCGCCTGTCACGCCGCAATCGTCGCACGGGAGTTTGGAATTCCGGCGGTAGTCGGGGCGGAGCAGGCGACGGCGCTGTTGCGCACCGGACAGAGCGTTACGGTGTCGTGCGCCCAAGGGGAGCTCGGCCAGGTGCTCGAGGGCCAGGTGCCCTTCAAGGTGAGGAGCATCGATGCGGCGGCGCTGCCCCGGCCGCACACCGAGGTGATGCTGATTCTCGGCAACCCGGAGCTCGCCTTCCAGTCGAGCTTCCTGCCGAACGACGGCGTGGGGCTCGCGCGCATGGAGTTCATTATCGCGGAGCACATCCGTGCGCATCCGCTCGCCTTGCTGCACCCCGAGAAGATCGAGAATGAGAGCGAACGGCAGGCGGTACTCGAGCTTGCCTCGGGCCACGAGCGTCCCGCCGACTACTTCGTGCAGCGCCTCGCCGAGGGCGTCGGGGTGATCGCGGCTGCGTTCCATCCGAAACCGGTCATCGTGCGCATGTCCGACTTCAAGACCAACGAGTATGCGAATCTGCTCGGGGGACGGTCGTTCGAGCCGCGGGAGGAGAACCCGATGCTCGGTTTTCGCGGCGCTTCCCGTTACGCCCATCCGGCGTACGCGGAAGGCTTCGCGCTCGAATGTGCCGCCATCAGGCAGGCGCGCGAGCGGCTCGGCTTGCGCAACATCAAGGTCATGATTCCATTCTGCCGTCGGGTCGAGGAGGCCGAGCGCGTCGTGGCGCTCATGCAGAGCCTGGGCCTCGAGCGCGGCAAGGACGGCCTCGAGATCTATGTGATGTGTGAGATTCCAAACAACGTGCTGCTGATCGATGAATTCAGCCGGGTCTTCGACGGGTTTTCCATCGGCTCGAACGATCTCACGCAGCTGACGCTCGGCGTCGACCGCGATTCGGCGATGGTGGCGTTCGAGTTCGACGAGCGCGACGCGGGCGTGAAAAAGATGCTGCGGCTTGCGGTCGAGGGCTGCCGGCGCAACCGTCGGCACTGCGGTATCTGCGGCCAAGCGCCATCCGATTATCCCGAGCTGGCCGAGTACCTGGTGCGTCTCGGGATCGATTCGATCAGTTTGAACCCCGACGTCGTGTTCAAGACCACGCAGCAGATCCTCGAGCTCGAAGCACGGCTGGCACGTGGGCAACTTGCGGCCTCCTGAAGCCTGGGCAGGGGCGGCCTGAAGGACGATGAAGCGCCTGGCGGTACTGACGAGCGGAGGGGATGCTCCGGGCATGAATGCGGCGATCCGTGCCGTGGTACGGCGCGGGTTGTCTCTCGGCTTCGAGATGCTCGGCGTTCAGCACGGCTATGCAGGCCTGATTGCCGGTGAGTTCCGTCAGCTCGGCGCGCGGGACGTGGGTGGCATCCTCGATCGCGGCGGCACGATCCTCGGCACCAGTCGCTGTGCCGCCTTCCTGACCCCGGCCGGCCGGAGCGCGGCTCTCGGCCAGCTGCGCGACCGCGAAGTCGCGGGCCTGGTGGTGATCGGGGGAGACGGGTCACAGGCGGGCGCCAAAGCACTTTCCGAGCTCTCGATGCCCGTCGTCGGCGTGGCTTCTACGATTGATAACGATCTCGCCGGCTCGGATGTGACGATCGGTGCGACCACCGCTCTCGATACCGCGCTCGCTGCCGTCGATCGGCTGCGCGTCACCGCATCCGCGCATGGCCGCACGTTCCTCGTGGAGGTCATGGGCCGCAGCTGCGGATATCTGGCGCTGCTTACCGGGATTGGCGGGGGAGCGGAGGCGATCATGATCCCTGAAATCCCGCAGACCCCGGAGCAAGTCGCGGCCGCCATCCGCGAGGCTTACGGCCGCGGCAAGAGTCATGCGATCGTGGTAGTCGCCGAAGGTGCGCGGCCGAACGCAACGGAGCTCGCAGCCTACTTCGCTCGACACGCCGAACGACTCGGATTCGAGCTGCGCGTCAGCACGCTCGGGCACATTCAGCGGGGCGGGCCCCCCGGGGCGTTCGATCGCATCAGCGCGACGCTGCTCGGGGCCGCCGCGGTGGAGCAGCTGGAGCGCGATTTACACGGTGTACTGCTCGGGATCGTCGACGGCAAGGTCACGGCGACGCCCTACGCCAAGGTCGTGGGCGCAGCCAAGCCGCTCGACCCCGGCCTGCTGCGGCTTGCCCCCATTCTCACGCTGTGAGCAGCCGCGGCCGGCCGCGGCATTGTGGTCCGACATCGAGGAGATCCAGGCATGTTACTCAGAGAGACTCGCGCGCTGGCGGGCATTGTGTCGATCCTGCTGTTGGTCGGCGGCTGCCAGACGCTCAAGGTGAACAGCGATTACGACCGGCAGGCGAGCTTCGCCGGCTACCATAGCTTCACATGGCTGGCGCGCGACCATCACGGCAATGCCAATCCGCTCACCGTGCAGCGCGTCCACGATGCCGTGCAGGCGGAGCTCATTCGCAGAGGCTTCGTCTACGTCAGCGACGCCGCGCAGGCCGACTTCGTGGTGGACTTCACCATCGGCTCGCGCGAGCGCGTCGAGGTCAATTCCTATCCGGCGCCGTTTGTGGGCTCCTACTGGGGGCCGGGCTGGTGGGGCTACGGTTACTGGGGCAACGCGGTCGATGTGCGCCAGTATCGCGAGGGCACGCTGTCGATCGACATCTTCGATGCGCGCACTCACCGCGCCGTGTGGCACGGCTGGGCACAGAAGGAGCTCAGTCGCTCGGACATCGAGCACTCGCAGCAGCCCATCCAGGAGGCAGTGGACGCGGTACTGGCGAGATTTCCGCCCGCGTGAGGTGAGCCTGTCAGGTTCACTCGTAGCGCAGTGCCTCGATCGGGTTGAGGCCCGCGGCTTTGCGTGCCGGATAGTAGCCGAAGAAGATCCCCACCGCGGCGGAGAACAGAAAACCGCCGCCGATGGCCGCCACCGACAGTAACGTCGGCCAGTGGGCCAGCGTGGAGATCAGCAGCGATGC